>CALVXL010000134.1 GCA_944369635.1 uncultured Clostridia bacterium | reverse complement strand
CTGTCTACAAGCCGTTTGACAGCTGTTTCTTCTTTTCAGGATATTACACATATTATTTTGTATTTTTGAATACATATGTTGACATATGAGTACTTATGTGTTAATATATGTAATAAATAAAGAATGTGGAGATAAAAAAATGTCAAAATTGAATCCAAAAATCGTCTGTTACATCTTTCTTTTTTTAGTTGCCGTTACAAATATCGTCTTTTTGTTTACACCTTTTTTCAGACTGCGCCCCGCTGTTATAAACTTAGATTATATATCCTGGAAGCCTTTCGACATGATAACAACCTCTTTTACGAAAAAAATCGTAATTTTAGATGAAACCGTGTCCATTCAAGAAGAATATAGTTACCTCAAATATGTCGGCTGGCTTTATATTTTACTTATTTGCGGCATTTTAATAACAATCGTACGCAAAATATTGTCTCCTCTCCCGGGCAGCTTTTTGTCGGATTGTACTTTTTTCTCCATAATTTCCGCAAGCCTTTTTGCCTTATTTATAATTTTCAAAAAAGACATTACGCAATCGGCTGCTGCGGAAGATCTGATGCTAATAAAAATATCATCATCGATAATTGCGATGATGATACTTAATCTGATTTATTTTGCGGGAGCAATTCTTTTTTTGAGACTCTATCCTCAAAAAAAGAATCTTGAATTCGATTAGAATTTTGACAACAAACGGGCGGGAGCTTTTGAAAAAACTCCCGCCCGTCACCTTTTTTAATCGATTTTTAACACGTTGTCGCCGCTGTCCCAAAGCCTTTCGAGGTGGTAAAACAGACGGCTTTCGTCGTTAAAGACATGCACCACGACGTCGCCGTAATCGAGCACCGCCCAACGTCCTTCGCGCACGCCTTCGCGCCGTGTGGGTCCCAAGCCCTCTTTGTCAAGCTCTTCTTCCACGTTCTCCGCAAGGCTTCTTACGTGCGTCATGCTGCGCCCCGTGGCGATGACGTAATAATCGGCTACGATGGTTTTATCCGCCACGTCGATCACCAGAATATCCGTCCCCTTCTTCGACGACAAAATTTTACCGATTTTCAAAGCAAGTTCTTTCGCTTCCATTCATTTCTCCTTTACATAATAATCATACGCTTCAACCGTATATTTGTACGGCGTATTTCCCTCTTCTATCAGATGTTCGTACGTAATGCGGATACATTCTTTAAAGCACGCGTCGAAGTTTGTATCGTAGAGCCTGCGCAATTCTTCCACGCCGGCAAAGGTGCGCCCCTCTTCCACCATATCCGCCACAAACACCAGCTTTTCCAACGGGCGCATGCCCGCCCTGCCCGTGGTATGATAGCGCACCGCGTCGAGGATCTCTTCATCCTGCACGCCGAAAACGTTTTTCAGCATATACGCGCCCAAAAACGCGTGCGCCACGGGAGCGGGAACATCCTTCTCCACCGCCCCGGGAAAGTTTGCGGGGTTGACGTATTTCGCAATATCGTGCAATACGCACGCGTCGAACGCCTTATTCCTGCCTACCCCCAGCGCTTTCGCTTTATCCAGCGCGCACGCCGCAACGTCCGCCGTGTGGCGGAAACGCTTTTCGGCAAGCACGCTTTTGACAAGTTCCACCGCAGGCGTCGGCGGATACAGATTGTGCTTTTCTATATATTCCGCCACGCTTTGGCTGACATACGGCGATATATCCAGCCCGAACATCGCATAAAGTCTGATCTTTGTGGAAGAAACGTGTTTCCCTAAGTAAGTGAGCTCCGTAAACCCTTTGCCGAAACGTTCCGAAAAATATTTGCGCTCCGCCGCCACGTCGGCAAAATAGCCTTCCCGCTTGAAAACCGCAAGATCCGCCGCCGCCAAAATGCGTTCGGGATAACGCCACGTCTTGAAATCGACGAGCATATCCCCGCCGACAATGAAATAAAGCGCGCTTTCGGGATAAATTTTGCGGATATGTTCCAGCGTTTTATAGGTATAGCTCGTTCCGCCCTGTTCGATTTCGTATTCGCAGATCTCCGCATTTATACCCTCAAAGGCGAGTTTTAACATCGCCAGCCTGTCCGCCGCGGGCGCGCACTCGCTGTGCGTTTTATGCGGGGGGATAAAGGTCGGAACGACGATGAGTTTATTTAAGCCGAGTTCCCTGATCACGCCCTCTGCCATGGCGATATGCTCTTTATGCACGGGGTCGAACGTTCCGCCCAGCACGCCTATTTTTTCCATAACCGTATTGTATCAAACTCCTGCCGATTTTTCAAGCTTTTACGTTTAATTTTTCCCCGAAAAGGGCATAATCAAAACAAAAAAATCATTTTCGGAGAAATTTATGAAACGCATGATGTTTTCGGTGATTTTCGATTCCGTATTTACGGGATTTGCCGCATTTTTGATTTCCTTCGTGCTCTTTTCCTGCTTTTCGGATAAAAGCGTTGCCGTCATCCTCGCTTTTCTGATCGCGCTGGGGCTGACTTCACTTTGTTTTTATTTTTTGTACGGACGGCGCGGGAAAGGCGCGGCGAGCGTTGCGGCGATGAAAGAAAAGGAAAACCTCTTCTTTTATCTCGGATTGCAAAAAGACAACAAAAAGCTGTTTTTAAGCCTTTTCGCCGCCCTCAATAAGACCGCCGCCGTTACGAAAAAGGGCATTTACGTACGGGAAAACGACGCATACGTATACCCTTTTTTTTCCTTTGACGGCGTAAAAAAGGACGATCTTTCCTTTGCATACACCGCGAGCGGCGGGAAAAAAGCCATCGTACTCGCCCCCGCCTATTCGGCGGAACTGACGCTTTTTGCACGCACGTTCGGCGATAAACTCCGCTTACTGAGCGGCAACGAAGTCTACGCGCTCTTCAAAAAAGCGGGAATGCTCCCGCATGCCGCCCTGCCGGAAAACGCGCTTTCCAAAAAGGAAAAGCTATACGCGCTGCTTCGGACGGTATTCACCCGCCGCCGCGCGCCGAAATACTTCCTTTTCGGCATCACGTTTTTACTGTTTTCCTTTCTCGTGCCCTATAAGCTGTATTATATTCTGTTCGGCACGTTGCTGACGGTGTTTTCCGTAGTATGCCTCTTTTTCGCCGTTCCCGCAAAAAATACCGACGGCGAATCGGCATTCGATTGAATTTTCAATCTTTTTCAAGGATATATTTGCCGAACTTACCGAATCATTTTAACCGCGGCGGAAAAACACAACGTTTTCCGCCGCGCATTTTTTTCTTCAAAAAAATTTTTTTACACGCCGCCCCGCTTTGCATTCTGCAAAGCGGGGCGGTTTACTCTGAAATCAATATTCGATATGCTTGATGTCGCGCTTCGATCTTCTGTATAAGATCACTTTCCTTCCGATTGCCGCGACGAATTCCGCCTGCAAAGCGGCGGCAAGTTCCGCGCCCGTTTCCTTGGGCGTTTTTTCGCTGTTTTCCAGCACCGTCAGCTTGATGAGCTCGCGCGCTTCCAGCGCGTCCGAAAAAGACCTGAGCATATTTTCTCCCACGCCGTTTTTACCGACCTGCCCGACGGGCTCCAACGCGGAAGCGAGGCTTCTTAAATTACTTCTTTCTTTACTTGTCATGATTATTACTCCATAAATTCAAACTCCGAACCGCCGATGACGATGGTCGAACCGTTTTCCGCGCCCATTGCGCGAAGCTGTTTGAAAATGCCGCGGTCCTTAAGCACCTTATGCATATACGCCATCGAATGGGGATCGGTGAGCACGACGTTGCGGGAAAGCACGTCTACCAGCGAGCCCGTGATGACGAACGCGCCGTCGTCGTCTTTATAAATTTCGTAGTCGAGTTTTTCGGGTTTTGCGTATTCGAAAGGCTCAAACTCCATGGGTTTTACGGGCGGCAGTTTATCGAGCGCGGCTTTCATCGCCTTCTTCAGCTCGTCAAGCCCCTTGCCGCTCACCGCGGAGATCTCCACCGTCTTATATTTTCTGCCGATTTTTTCCTTGAAAGCCGCAATCTTTTCCTCCGCGCCGTAAATATCGCATTTATTGAGCGCGACGATCTGTTTGAGCTTTGCGAGCGCCGGCGAATAATTTTTCAGTTCCTTGTTGATGGCGAGAAAATCCTCGTACGGATCGCGCCCTTCCACGCCGGAAACGTCCACCACGTGCACCAGCATGCGGGTGCGTTCGATGTGTTTTAAAAATTCCGTACCCAGCCCCGCGCCGTCCGCCGCGCCCTCGATGAGCCCCGGAATATCCGCCACGATGAATCTTTCGCCGTAAACTTCGCAAACGCCCAGGTTGGGCGAAAGGGTGGTAAAGTGATAATTGGCGATTTTGGGTCGGGCTTTGGTGATGACGGAAAGAAGCGTGGACTTGCCCACATTGGGAAATCCCACCAGCCCCACGTCCGCAATGGTCTTGAGTTCTAAAATGACTTTTCTCGCCTGCGTCTTTTCCCCCGTCTGGGAAAAGTGCGGCGCATGCCGCCTGCTGGTTACAAAGCGCGCGTTGCCCTTGCCGCCTTCCCCGCCGACGAGAACGGTTTTTTCCTGCCCGTCTTCGAAGATATCCGCAATGATGCCGCCGCTTTCTTCGTCTTTAATGATCGTGCCGAGCGGCACTTTCAGAACGAGATTCTGCCCGTCTTTTCCGAAGCAGTTTTTCGGGCCGCCGCGCTCTCCGTTTTCCGCGGCAAACTTGTTTTTGTAATAATATTCGGAAAGGTTGCTGACATGGCGGTCGCCCACGAACACCACGTCGCCGCCCTTGCCGCCGTCGCCGCCGTCCGGGCCGCCGTTCACGACTCCTTTGAAATGCAGAAAGGACGTGATGCCGTCTCCGCCGTCGCCCGCCTTGATCTGTAATAAAACTCTGTCCACAAACATAACTCTATTTCCCGTTTTTGATATTTTTTTCGCAAAGCGCGCCGATGGGACAGATTTCGCAATGCGGCTTTCCCGCCTTGCAGATTTGTCTGCCAAGATATATCAGATAATGGTGCGCTTTTTTCCACATAGGCTTATCGATATTTTCCATCAGCTGTTTTTCCGTTTTGGTAACGTTGTTTGCCGCCGCAAGCCCGATGCGGTTGCTCACGCGGAACACGTGCGTATCCACCGCGATGGCGTCCCCGCCGAACGCGACGGAAAAAACGACGTTCGCCGTCTTGACGCCCACCCCCGCGAGCGACTGCAAGTCCTTTAAATTGTCGGGCACGTTGCCGCCGAAACGCGACAATATGTCCGCCGAAGCGGAAAGGATATGCGCCGCCTTGGTTTTATACAGCCCGCAGAAAAAAATCTTTTTTTCCAGTTCTTCCTGCGAAAGCGCGAGCATTTTCGCGGGCGTATCGTAATTTTTGAAAAGCTCCGCCGTAACCACGTTCACGCGCGCGTCGGTACACTGCGCCGAAAGCATGACGGCGACGAGCAATTCGTACGGCGTGCGGTATATCAAGGCGGGCTTGTCCGAAAAATTCTGCGATAAAACCGCGACGATTTCACGGGCTTTTTCCTTGCTGACCATAACGATCCCTCCGTTATTCAATCCGCGCGCCGCCGCAAAAAAGCGGCGGCGCGACGTTTAACAAGAATAGTTTACCATAAATCGTCGCGTTTTACAATCTTTTTTCGCGCACTTTACAGGCTTTTCACCGTTCTGCCGTTATCCAGCAACGCGAAAAACCCCGCAAAGGAATCGAATTTCAATCCGTCCGCAAGTCTTTTCGCGAAGGGAAAATACCGTTTGTTGATCTTTACGCTCAGCCCGCAACCCACATATGCCTGCCGAGGCGTATTGACGATCTCCGACAAAATTCCCCTTCTTCTGAGTTCTTCGGCAAATCGGATGGTATGCGTGCGCGAGCGGAAAGCGATGATGACGTAATCCATAGTCCTTCTCCTTTTGTTTTCGGCATAACTTACACCGCCGCATAATACATTATATTGCACGGAAAAAACCAATGTGAGAAAAAGGAAGAGGAAAAATATATGATTTATTTCGACAATGCCGCCACGGGCGGCTTCAAGGCAGCCGCGGTGCTGGACGCCGCAATCAATACCTTAAAATATCTGAACGCCAACCCCGGCAGAAGCGGGCACCGCCTTGCCTTGGCTGGCGCAAAGACGGTGATCGGGGCGCGCATGGCGGTGCAGTCGCTCTTTAACGCCGAGGACACCGACCGCGTGATCTTTACGAAAAACACGACGGAAGCGCTGAATCTGGCGCTCATCGGCACGGCGAAAGAAGGCGGGCACATCATCACCACCGTTTACGAACACAACTCCGTACTTCGCACGCTCACGCACCTGAAAGAACGCTTCGGCGTGGAATATACCGTTACCGACGGCTCGGCGGAACAAATTCGCGCCGCGATCAGGGAAAACACCTACCTTATCGCCGTAAACCACGTTTCCAACGTGACGGGAAGGGAAGCGGATCTTTCGGCGATAGGCAAGATCGCCAAAGAAAAAAACGTCTTATTCCTTACGGACGCCGCGCAGAGCGCGGGACACGCGGACATAGACGTTCAGAAAACGGGCATAGACCTGCTTTGCGCCGCGGGACATAAAGGTTTGGGCGGCATTATGGGCAGCGGCGTGCTGGTATTCGACAAAAAAACCGAAGTACGTCCCGTCCTTTTCGGCGGAACGGGCACAGAATCCATCAACACCGCACAGCCGCGGTTTTACCCCGAAAGGCTGGAAAGCGGCACGCTGAATCTGCCCGCGATCGCAGCCCTCGGCGAAGCGGCGATTTACATAAAACCGAATATCCGCATTTTCGGAGAAACGCTTTACACCTTAACCGACGCGCTGATTGCGGAATTAAAAAATATCCGCGGCGTAAAAATCTACTCCGAACCCAACCGCTACGGCATCGTTTCCTTTGCATTGGACAGCGCGCCCAGCGCGGCGGTTGCGGACGTACTCTCTTCGGAATACGATATCGCGGTGCGCGGCGGACTGCATTGCGCGCCCCTCGTACACAAGCACCTCGGCACGGCGGAAAGCGGGCTTGTGCGCGCGAGCTTTGCGCCGCAGAACACCTTAAAGGAAGTTGCGGTATTCGTCAAAGCCGTTTCCCGCATTGCTTCCGCAGGCTTGTACTGATCCCCGATAAACGGGGAAAACTCAGATTTTTTTGAGTTCCGCTACGATCTTTTTCAGATATGCGCGCTTTTTATCGTCGAGCATAGGCGAAAGCATGGCGGCGAAACGGTCGATGTCGGCATTGCTGAGCGTGCCGTTCCGCTTGCCCTTTTCCGCCTCCTTCACGATTGCGCGCATGAGCTCCGCCTCGGACGCGCCGTTATATTTTCCCGCGAGCGCGCTGATCATTTCCGAAAGGTTATCGGTGTTTTTGTTATTGGAACC
This sequence comes from uncultured Clostridia bacterium, assembly GCA_944369635.1. Taxonomy (GTDB): domain Bacteria; phylum Bacillota; class Clostridia; order Christensenellales; family Borkfalkiaceae; genus UMGS775. The sequence goes on along the minus strand of CALVXL010000134.1, from coordinate 11,145 downwards.
GCCCCCGTTTGCAAAACTGTTGAAATCCTGCATTTTTTCCTCCTTTTCGAGCCGCGGCGAAAAACCGCACTCAACTTATATGTATGCGCGACATATAATATATTGCTACTTTTCAAAGGATCGGAGGCGTTTTTTATGGACGTTTTACAATACATACTGCAATCCTTTTCGGGAAACGAGAACTTAAAGAAATTCGCTCCCGTGCTGGAACTTGCTTTAAAAAACGGATTCGACTTCAAAAAAATAATGCAGAATCTGGACGTGAACGCGATTTTGCCGATACTTTCGGCATTTTTCAATCAGCCCGCGGCGACGGCCGCGCCCGCCGCCGCGGCAAGTCAGCCCCTTTCGGCAATTTCCACCGTCGCGGATAAGGACATCGTGTACTGCTTAAACCGCTATCTTTCGGGCGGGGCGGTATGATTGCGCCGACAAATAAAAAAATGTATAGACAAAACGGACGTTTCGTGTTACAATGAGGACATGAATGACATCACTTTTGCGGGGAAACAATTAAAAACTTTCAATGTGCTGGAACACGCCCACAAGGATTGGGAGCTGATCTGCTGCACTGGCGGCGGCGGGGAAATCCTGTGGCAGGGCGGCGCGCTTCCCTACGGCGAAGGCGACGTGCTGGTGATTCCTCCCGATATCCTGCACTGCAATTACAGCGCGGAGGGCTTTACGAATTACCATTTGCGCATCGAAAAGGACTGCACTTTGACGGCGGAAAAGATCGTAAAAATCGCCGACGACAGCGAACGGCATTTAAAAAGCTGTTTCGAAGCGGCGTTTTACCACTTCAACGGCGATAAGGACAAGCTGTCTTTGCTCCTTTCGGCGTACGGGAACCTGATCGTAAGCTACGTGACGGCGTTTTCCGACCGCTGCGCGCTTTCCCCCGTTACCGAAAAAATCAAGAGCGATATTTTAAAAAACTTTCCCTCGCCCGAATATAAAATGGAAGATTTTTTACACTCTTTGCCCTTTAATTACGATTATCTGAGAAAACTCTTCAAAAAGGAAACGGGCGTTACCCCGCATGAATATCTGACCGCCATGCGCATGCAGACGGCGGAAAAACTGCTGGCGGGCGACAAGCTCTATAACGTGGCGGAAATTTCCGAAATGTGCGGTTTTTCCGAACCGCTGTACTTTTCCAGAATGTTTAAAAAAACGTACGGCGTATCCCCGCTCTATTACGCAAAGAACCGCCGCAGAAAAAACGACTGAATATTTATTATTTTCTGCGTTTTACGCAAGGTCGATTGCAGCTTGAAACGCATGACGCCCGTCCCGCTTTGACAAAAAGCGGGACGGGCGTCCGTTTTTTTATTCGGCGTTTTTACGCGGCTTTTTATCAAACTTTTCCGTTTTTGCTTTTGCGCGCGAAAAATTTTTGCCGCCGAAACATTTCTATCTTTGCACCCTGCCCGAGCCGTCGCCCTGCATGAGCGCCTCCGCTTCCGCGGCGCTCACAAGGTTCACGTCGCCGGGGATCGTATGTTTGAGCGCCGACGCCGCCACGGCGAATTCCAGCGCCTTTTTGAAATCTTTATACGTCAGCAAGCCGTGGATAAACCCTGCGGAGAAAGAATCGCCGCCGCCCACTCTGTCCACAATGCGCACGTCGTAGCGGCGCGAACGGTAAAATTCCTTTCCGTCGTACGCGAGCGCGCTCCAACCGTTGTCGCTGGCGGAAAAGGATTCTCTCAAACTCGTGGCGATATAGCGAAAACCGAAGGTTTCTTTCATACGGCGGAAAATATCCTTATATCCCTCCATTTCCAGCGCGCCGCTCGTAACGTCGGTTTTGCCGGGTTTAAATCCGAGACACTTTTCGGCGTCCTCCTCGTTTCCGATACATACGTCTACATATTTCATCAGCTTTGTCATGCACGCCACAGCTTCCTCGGGCGTCCAAAGTTTTTTGCGGTAATTGAGATCGACCGACACCGTAACGCCGTGCCTTTTTGCCGCGGCGAGGGCAGCCTCGATGAGCGCTTGCGCCTTTTTGCCGAGGGCGGGCGTTATGCCCGTAAAGTGAAACCAGTCGGCATTTTCGAAGATCTTATCGAAATCGAAGTCGGAAACTTCCGCTTCCGCTATGGCGGAATGCGCGCGATCGTAAATCACTTTCGAGGGGCGCATGGACGCGCCCGTTTCCAGAAAATAAACGCCCACTCTGTCGCCGCCCCGCGCGATATAATCGGTCTTTACCCCGAATTTGCGCAGGCTGTTGACGGCGCACTGCCCGATTTCGTGCGCGGGAAGTTTGCTGACAAAATACGCCTCGTGATTGAAATTTGCAAGCGACAAAGCCACGTTCGCTTCCCCGCCCCCGTAGCATACGTCGAAAGAATCGCTCTGTACGAACCGATTATATCCGGGTGTGGAAAGGCGGAGCATGATCTCCCCCATGGTAACGATTTTAGCCATATTGAAATCTCCTTATTTTTTTACGATATGCACGGCAAAACCGCACACTTCTTCTTGCAGGTAAATTGAAACGTATTCGCCGTCCGCGGCGGTTTTCAGGGTGGAAAGATCGAAGGAAATTCCGCGCTTTTCCAGCTGGAACATCGCCCGTTTTACATTGGACGTACCTACGGCGATATGCCCGTTTTTGCCGAGATAAGGCGACTTCATGAACTCCACGCCGCTCCCTGCGAATATACTTGTGCTCCGTTCGTCTTTCTGAAAGGAAAAAGCCTTTTCGAAAAACGCCGCGCCGCTTACGGCGCCTTTTTCGTTTTCGCAGTTCACGCCGACGTGCACGACGGAAAAGTCCAGCATTTTATCGACGGCGTCGCGGCAGAGCGCCGTAATTTCTTTCCACGCCTTCGCCTTGACGAGCTTATCGGGGACGATCCAGCTGCCGCCGCAGCAAACGACCTTTTTAAATGCCAGATAATCGCGCATATTCTTTTCGTTAATGCCGCCCGTGGGCATGAATTTCACCGAAGAATAGGGCGCGGAAACCGCTTTGATATATGCCAGACCGCCCGCCTGCTCCGCGGGAAAGAACTTGACGAAATTGATGCCGAGTTCCATAGCGCTTTCGATTTCCGAACCGGAAGAAACGCCGGGCGTAAAGGGAACGCCCCTTTTTATACAGTGCTTTGCCACCAAAGGGTTGAGCCCCGGCGCGACGCAGAACTGCGCGCCCGCGTCGATCGCGGCGTCAGCCTGTCCGACGGTGAGCACAGTGCCCGCGCCCACCAGCATATCGGGAAACGCCTGCCGCATACTTTTAATCACTTTATCCGCACCCGCCGCGCGGAAGGTAACTTCCGCCGCATAGATACCGCCCGCGCGCAATGCGCCTGCAAGCGCCACGGCGGCGCTTTCCTCTTCCAGCTTAATGACGGGAACGATGCCCGTGCAAAAAAGCCGATCGGTATACTTTTCAAAATCCATAAAAAAATTTCCTCGACTGTTTTTTCGAGGAAATTATACCCCCGCACGGCGGGACTTTGTATGGCTAAAATGCACCGATTTATGTACAATACGGACTTTTTAAAGAACGCCCAGCGCACGGAATACGGAAATCGCCGCAAACAGCGTGAAGGCGGAAAATACCGTCGTCCAGACGACCAGCTGCCCCGCAAGTTCTCCGTCCCCGTCCATCTCCTTTGCCATGATCGCGCTCGAAACCGCCACGGGCGTACCGAAGAGCGCGATGTACGAGGCGAAATGTTCCCCCGAAAGCGAGGGGATAAAGAAGTATGCCACGGTGAGAAAAAGCGCGGGCGCGAACAATATGCGCATGACGGTGCCGAAGGTGATTTCCTTCCACAGCCTGCCGACGGCGGAAAATTCGAATTCGCCGCCCAGCACGATGAGCCCGAAGGGCGTTGCCATTTTCGCCACGTATTCCAGAGTCTGCGCCAGAAATCCGATATCGGAGAGGCGGAAAGAGACGTTTGCCGCGATGAAAATTTCCCTTATGCCGAGCACGCACACCGCCGCCACGATACCGATGATGAGCGGATTTTTGACGATGCCGAGCAAAACTTTTTTTGCCGAAGGCTTTTCTTCCCCGCCGCGGAACACGGAAAGGGAAACGACGCCGAAAATATTGAATTCCGTGATGGTGAACGCCGAAAGCAGACTTGCCGAGGCCGCTCCCGCTTCGCCGAACAGCGACATCGCGAGCGGCACGCCGATGATGGCGAAATTCGAGCGGAACACCGCCTGCGCCAAAACGCCCTTTTTGGCGGGATCTTTGATGAAGATTGCGGAACACGCGAGCCCGATGAGAAAGAGCATTAGCACCGCCCCCGCCCCGTAGGCGATGAAGATCCAGTTGACCTGCCGCAACGATTCCAGCGAATAGATGTTATAAAACAGAAACGCCGGCAGAAACACGCGGAAACACACCTTGTTCCCCACCGAAAGAAACTCGCGGGAAAAAAGCCTTATCCTTTTTAAGAAGTAACCCAAAAGGATAAGGAGCACGATGGGCAGTATGGCGTTTAAGGCAAAGAGCAGGGTATCCATATATACAAAAACGCCGCCTTACGCGCCGCCCGAAAACGGGCGGCGCGGCAAGCGGCGCACTCCTTTATTTTTCGATTTTATCCACGCCGAGCCACGGACGCAACACTTCGGGCACGGTGATCGAGCCGTCCGCATTCTGCATCTGTTCGACGAGCGCGGGGAATACGCGGCTGGTAGCCAGCCCCGAACCGTTCAGGGTGTGGACGTACTCCGTCTTTCCCGTCTTCGCGTCGCGGTAGCGCGTGTTGTTTCTGCGCGCCTGATAGTCGTTGGCGTTGGAAACCGAGCTGACTTCTTTATAAATGCCCATGCTGGGAATCCACACTTCGATATCGTAGGTGCGCGCCATCGAAGCGGAACAATCTCCCGCCGCGAGCTTGCTGATGCGGAAATGCAGACCGAGTTTTTCCATGAGCGAAGCCGCTTTGTTCACCAGTTCTTCAAAAGCTTTTTTGCTGTTTTCGGGCGTGGTGTACTGCACCATTTCCACCTTGTTGAACTGATGCCCGCGGATCATGCCGCGCTCTTCCGCGCGGTAAGAGCCCGCTTCCTTGCGATAACACGGCGTATAGGCGAAATATTTCATCGGGAGCTTCGCCTCGTCGATGATCTCGCCCGCGTACATGTTGACGAGCGCCGTTTCCGCCGTGGGCAGCATAAAATGTCCCTTTTCACGGTTTTCGCTTTCGTCGCCGATCCAGTAAACTTCGTCCAGAAATTTAGGGAACTGCCCCGAACCGAACCCGCAGTTATAGCCGAGCATATGCGGCGGCAGAATGAATTCGTAACCGTCTTTGAGGTGTTCGGAAATAAAGAAATTCAAAAGCGCCCATTCGAGCCGCGCGCCCATGCCGCGGTACAACCAGTATCCGCCGCCCGCAAGCTTGACGCCGCGTTCGTAATCGATGAGCCCCAGCTCCGTGCAAAGATCCACGTGGTTTTTCGCCTTGAAGGAAAATTCCGGCTTTGAACCCACCACTTTGACGACCTGATTGTTTTCCTTTTCGCCCGCCACGAGATCGTCGTCGGGAAGGTTGGGCAACACGGCAACGAAATCGAAGATCTTCTTTTCCAGCGCGGCAACTTCCTTATCCGCCTGTTCGATCTTTTCGCCGAGCGCACGCATCTTCACAAAGATTTCCGAAACGTCCTTCCCTTCCTTTTTCAGTTTGGGAATTTCGGAAGAAACCTTGTTTCTTTCCGCCTTCATGCTCTCCACTTCCGTGATCTTCGCGCGGCGGGCGGCATCCCACTCCTTCACCGCGGAAAAATCCACCGTGCAACCTTTCTTGGCAAGCGCAGCCGAAACCCCGTCGGCATCGCTCAAAATACGCTTTATATCCAGCATTTTTCCTGTATCCTTTTATTTATTATAACAAAGTATACAACGTTTCCGCGGGAAATGCAAGTTTTTTGCGCCCGCGATTGCCGCTTTGCCGGCGATTTTTACAAACCGGCGCCGCAAAATTTAACAAAACCCCGCGCAAAACGCATTCCGCCTGCATGTTCCGCCGCCGCGCTTTCGCAAAAAACTCGTAATATTTTTGTAAAATTTTAACAAAGTGTAAAATAAGAACGTAAAAATGATTGTCTTTTTAACAAGAAAGTGTTAAAATATTACCGAATAACGAAAAAAGAAGACAAAGAGGAACATTATGAAAAATTCCAGGTTGGAACAAATCAAGGAGTACATTGAAAAACACGGCAAAGCGACGTATGACGAGCTGGAACAGCTTCTGCCCGACGTATCGAACATGACCATCCGCCGCGATTTAAGCGTGCTGGAAGAAGAAAACGTGGTCATCCGCGTGAGAAACGGCGCGTATTCCGTTGCGGAGATCGGCAAAAAGACGGAAGAACAGTTTGTTCAGCGTTTTTCCTACAACGTGAGCGAAAAAAAGGAAATTGCGGAAAAGACGGCGAAACTCATCGATTTCGGCGGCTGCATCTTTGTGGACAGCGGCTCGACCACGCTGTATTTCGCGCGCATGCTGCCCGACGACAAATATTGCGCGGTGACCAACTCCATCAACGTGGCGACGGAACTTTTGCGCAAACATTCTCCGCAGGTGGTGCTTTTGGGCGGCGACGTTTCGAGGAACAACCTCGTGACGATCGGGCTTTCCACGATGAATTTTTTAAACGAGATCAACATCGAAACGGCGATCATGTCCACCACGGGCTTTTCGATGGAAGGCGGTTTTTCCTGCGGCGTACAGCAGGAAGCGGCGATCAAGAGCGCGGTCATCGCCAAGGCGAAAAAGGTGATCATGCTTTTGGACAGTTCCAAAGTAAATAAGAATATGCCGTATATTTTCACCAACCTCGATCATATAGATTACTTGGTGGTGGATAAAAATTTCCCCAAAAAACTGAAAGAAGAACTCGAAAGCCGCAATATAAAAGTAATTTGACTTTCATTCGCTTGCGAAACGACGTGCGGTGTGGTAAAATAATATAACGATTTAAAGGTATTCTATGTTCAAAAAATTACGGGCGGACATCAACGCCGCAAAACTGAACGACCCCGCCGCGCGCAGCAAATTCGAAATCTGGCTGACCTATTCGGGCGTGCATGCGCTTTCCTGGCACCGCTGGGCGAACTTTTTATTTAGGGCGCATTTGAAACTTCTCGCGCGCATGACGTCACAGTTCGCAAAATGGCTGACGGGCATCGAAATCCACCCCGCCGCGAAGATCGCGCCGGGCGTTTTCATCGATCACGGCGCGGGCGTCGTCATCGGCGAAACGGCGGAGATCGAAGAAGGCGTGGTCATCTATCAAGGCGTGACGCTGGGCGGCACGGGCAAGGAAAAAGGCAAACGCCACCCCACCGTGAAAAAAGGCGCCGTGCTCAGCGCGGGCGCAAAGATTCTGGGCGGGTTCACCGTGGGCGAATACGCCAAGATCGGCGCGGGCGCGGTGGTGCTGAAAGAAGTGCCCCCGCACGCAACCGTAGTGGGCATTCCCGGAAAAGTGGTGCGCATCAACGGCGAAAAAGTCGCCGATCTGGAACAGGAAAAATGCGACCCGCTTGCGGAAGAGCTGTGCAAGCTGAGAACCAAGGTTTTCGAACTGGAAGAAGAATTGAAAAAACTGAAAAAATAAGGGTACGTATATGAAACTTTACAACACGCTGACGCGCAAAAAAGAAGAATTCACCCCGCTGGAAGGCAATACCGTGAGGATGTATTCCTGCGGGCCTACGGTTTATAATTACGCGCACATCGGCAATATGCGCACGTACGTGTTCATGGATCTTTTGCGCCGCGTTCTCAAAGAACAGGGCTACAAAATCAAGGGCGTTATGAACATCACGGACGTAGGGCACCTCCTCTCCGACGCAGACGACGGCGAGGACAAGATGGAAAAAGCCGCCAAGGAACAGAAAAAATCCCCCTACGAGATCGCGGCTTATTATACGAAGATCTTTTTCGAAGATCTGAAAAAACTCAACATCGACATTCCCGAAATTCTGCCGAAAGCCACGGAGCATATTCCCGAAATGCTCGATATCGTTTACGAGCTTTACGACAAGGGTTATGCTTATGAAACGGACGACGGCATTTATTTCGATATTTCCAAATTTCCCGATTACGGTCGCCTTTCGGGCATCAACTTAGAAGATCAGCTTGCGGGCGCGCGCGTGGAAGTGAACAGCGGTAAACGCCACCCCGCGGACTTTGCCATCTGGAAAAAAGCGCCGAAAGAACACATCATGCAATGGGACAGCCGCTGGGGCAAGGGATATCCCGGCTGGCACATCGAATGCTCCGCAATGAGCAAAAAATATCTCGGCGACGTGTTCGACATTCACACGGGCGGCGTGGATCACATTCCCATTCACCACGAAAACGAAATCGCGCAGAGCTGGGGCACGACGGGCAAAAATCCCGCGCGTTTTTGGATGCACGGCGAATTCATGCTGGTCAACAACGGCAAGATGAGCAAAAAGCTGGGCAACACCTATACGCTGGACGATCTGGAGAAAAAAGGCTATTCCCCCATGTGCTTCCGCCTGTTCTGCTTAAATACGCATTACCGTAAAAAACTCAACTTTACGTTTGAAGGCATGGACGCCGCAAAAACATCTTACGAGCGGCTGAAAGCGCAGATATTGAAGCACAAAGCTTCCCCCGCCCCCACCGATAAAGCGGTACTCGACAAATACTTTGCGGAATTCGAAAGGGAAATCACGGACGATCTGAATATTCCCGGCGCGCTGGGCGTGCTGTTTACCATGCTGAAAGAAAAGCCGTCGAAGGATATTTACGATCTTGCCGTAAAAATGGACGCCGTGTTCGGTTTGGGCTTTGCCGACATGAAAGAAGAAGCGCCCGCGGCGGCGGAAAACGTTCCCGAAGAGATCAAAGCCATTGCCGAAGAGCGGTTTGCCGCGCGGCAGGCAAAAGATTGGGCAAAGTCCGACGAGCTGAGAAATAAATTAAGCGAACTCGGCTATTCGGTAAAAGACGCGAAAGACGGTTATACGCTGACGAAAAACTGAACATAAAAGGTTATCAATATGGAAAAGATCACATCGGAAAATCTTAGAGAAAAATTTTTACGCTTTATGGAAAGCAAGGGACACAAAATCATTCCCTCCGCTTCCCTGATCCCCGAAAACGACCCGACGGTACTGTTTACCACCGCGGGCATGCACCCGCTTGTGCCCTATCTTTTAGGACAGAAACACCCCGAGGGCACGCGGCTGACCGACGTGCAGAAATGCGTGCGCACGGGCGACATCGACGAAGTGGGCGACGATTCCCACTGCACCTTTTTCGAAATGCTGGGAAACTGGAGCCTCGGCGACTACTTCAAAAAGGAAGCCATTTCGTGGAGCTTTGAATTCCTCACCTCGCCGCAATACCTCGGCATCGACAAGAACCGCCTTGCGGTGAGCGTGTTCGCGGGCGACGAGACCGCGCCGCGCGACGAAGAGAGCGCGAAACTTTGGGAAGAAGCGGGCATTCCGAAAGAAAGAATATTCTTTCTGCCCCGCAAAAACAACTGGTGGGGTCCCGCGGGACTGACGGGGCCGTGCGGTCCGGATACGGAAATGTTTATCGACCGCGGCTACGAAAAGTGCAGCGAAACATGCTCCCCCGCCTGCGACTGCGGCAAATATATCGAAATCTGGAACGACGTCTTCATGCAGTATTTCAAGAACGCCGAAGGCAAATATGAACCGCTGAAGCAGAAAAACGTCGATACGGGCATGGGTCTTGACAGAACGCTTTGCATCCTGAACGGCGTGAAATCGGTATACGACACCGACCTTTTTGAAACGGCAAAAGCGAAAACCGAGGAGCTGACGGGCAAAAAGTATGACGAAAGCGACGAAGTCAAGCGCGCGTTCCGCATTATTCTGGACCACGTGCGTACCGCGACGTTCATGATCGGCGATCAGAAAGGCATCACGCCGTCGAACGTCGATCAGGGCTACGTGCTCCGCCGCATTATCCGCCGCGCGGTTCGTTTCGGCAGAAACATCTCGCTTCCGCAGGGTTCGCTGAGCAAAATCGCGGAATGCTTCATCGAAAAATATAAAAACATCTATCCCGAACTTGCGGAAAACCGCGAAAAGATTATTTCCGAACTCGATAAAGAAGAATTGAAGTTCTCCAAAGCGCTGGTCGGCGGCTTGAAGGAATTCGAAAAGGTCATCGCGCACCTTGACGGCGACACCATCGACGGCAAAACGGCGTTCCATCTTTACGACACGTTCGGCTTCCCCGTGGAGATCACAAAGGAACTCGCCGCGGAAAAAGGCATCAAGGTGGACGAAAAGGGTTTTGCCGCAGCGCTCGAAGAACATCAGCAGAATTCCAAAGCGGGCAGCGAACAGCGCTTCAAATGCGGACTTGCCGACACCGAAGCGCAAACCGTAAACCTTCACACCGCTACGCACCTCTTGCACGCCGCGCTGAAAAAAGTGCTTTCCGCAGACGTCAACCAAAGGGGTTCGAACATCACGGCGGAAAGACTTCGTTTCGACTTTAACTTCCCCCGTCCCATGACCAAGGAAGAGATTGCGGAAGTGGAAAAACTCGTCAACGAAGTCATCGCGAAAAAGATCGACGTAACGCGCGAGGAAATGACCGTTGCGGAAGCCAAAGCGCAGGGCGCGGTAGGTCTTTTCGATTCGAAATACGGCGAACGCGTTACCGTTTACACCATCGGCGACTTCAGCAAGGAAATCTGCGGCGGACCGCACGCGAAAAACACGGGCGATCTGGGTAAATTCGTCATCACGAAGGAACAAAGCTCTTCGAGCGGCGTGAGAAGGATAAAGGCGGAACTGCACTGATTTATGCCGCCACACTCCCGTCCCCCGCAAAGCGCAAGCTGCGCATGAAACTTTCGCTTTGCATTGCGTTAGGGTTTTGAAAATATGCAAAAAAAGACAGCCTTCGGGCTGTCTTTTAAAGTTTCTTAAAATTTATGTACTTTTTTCAAAAAGCATTTGACAAACGCGAATAATAATAGTAAAATAATAAAGCTATGAAAAAGCGGCAGACTTTCGGGTCCGCTGACCAAAGGTCGGGAAAAACGCGTTTTTCGGGCAAAATTAAAAATGCGCCTTTAGCTCAATTGGATAGAGCGTTGGTCTACGGAACCAAAGGTTAGGGATTCGAG
>CALVXL010000133.1 GCA_944369635.1 uncultured Clostridia bacterium | reverse complement strand
ACTGCTTTAAGGTGTATACGCAGGTATCGTAGATTTTCTGCAGGTTTTTGTTTTCGAACCTGCGGCCGATGCGCCGCACGGAATATTCCACGGGACGAATGCCCGCGTACAGGATTTCGGTATCGGGCGCGCAGAAAATTTCCAGATATCGGCCCGCAATCCTGAGGAAAGTATTGACGTAATCGTTTCTGCCCTCCGCGGCGATATATTCTAATGAAAAATCCCTGCCCGCGATCAAACGAGGCACTTTGCCGTCTTTTAAATGTTCGCCGTAAGCGACGGTGATCTTCTGCTTTTGCACGCTTTTTAAAGACAGATCCGGAAATCCGACCGTTTCGCGCTTCATGTCTACGAGAAAGCCGCTTTCCGTGCGCGTGATACGCGCCTCCCTGCGGGCGAGCATACGGGGCGCGAAGGTCTTGCGAAGGTGCGCTTCGGGCTGCGCCGAAAGTACGCGGCTCTTTTTATAAAGCAGGCTGTTGACCAGCGTTGCGTCGTATAAAAAGCTCAGCCCCAACTGCACGGTGATCACTTTTTTATAACCGTTTTTGTAATTTATGTTCCGCCTCGAAACGGTGTTTTCCCCGCTTGCGCAAAGCACATTTTTTCCGTCGGAAACTTCAAAAATAACCTTCGGGTCGTCGGCTATGTACGTCTGCGAGTCCACCCCGAAATGCCATACGAGGATTTTCAGTTCGTTTTTTCCTTTGACAAGGCGTTCGAGCGCAATTCGGTTTGCGATTTTGTAATCGGGAAAGTCCGACGCGTTTCCGAACGCGACGATTTTGCCGTTCAGATACGCCGTAAAGCACCCGTCGCAAGCGACGGTAAGGGTGATATTTTTCGAATTTTCCGCGTCGAAAAATCCCAAAAATTCAGCATAAGTATCGGCTTCGGGTTCTTCGTCGAGCCAAATCCATTTCGCTTTGGAAAACATACTCTCTCCTTTTTGCGCGCATTCCGTAAAACTCACCCGCAATGCGCACGATATCGTTTTTATTATAGCCGAATTGTAAAAATATGTAAAGCGGCTGATTTTACAAAAATAAAAAACATGGAAAAGCGCGCATAATTTATTTTTCCCGCTTTATAAGAACACCCATTGCAAAACATAAAAAAATCTTCCCGCCGAAACCGACGGGGAGATTTTCAAACAATTATAAAGTTTTCAGATATTTACAGATCTCCACGCCCGCGACGGCTCCGTCGCCGACGGCTTTTGCGACCTGCAAAAGCCCGCCCGTGCAATCCCCCGCCGCATAAATGCCGCGGCAGTTCGTGGCGCACCGCGCGTCGATCTTAATGTAATTGCCGTCGGTTTCAAGACCGATCATCTTTGCAAAATCGCTCGAGGAAGCGACTCCTTCCGCAATAAACATCGCGGAAAGCGGGATTTGTTCGCCGTCTTCGAGTTCCGCGCCGCCCAGAAGATCTCCGCCGTAAAGCGTTCTGATCTTCCGCTTTTCCGTCTTTTCCCACGGCTCGTCCGTTTCTCTGCCGTCGGTAAAAACCGTTACGTCGCAACCGATGCCCGAAAGGTATTTCGCTTCTCCGAGCGCGTATTGCCCCGCGCCGTAAACGCCGACCTTTTTTTTGCGGTAGAAAAACCCGTCGCACACCGCGCACCAGCTTACCCCTTTGCCGTCGAACTCCGAAAGTCCGCCGAGTTTGGGTTTACCCCGCGCCGCGCCCGTGGCGAGAAGAACAGCTTTCGCAAAATACTCGCTTTTGTCGCTTTTTACCTTGAAACCGCCCTCTTCATAGGCGATCTCCACGACCTGAGCGTATTCCACTTCCGCGCCGACCTCTTTTGCGCGGGAAATCCCCTTTTCAAAAAGCTCTTTCCCCGAAATTACTTCCTGTCCGTAGAAATTCACGATCTTTTCCGCTTTGTACAGCGAACCCGCGGCCTGTCCGACGAGGAGCGTCTTATATCCGCCCATCGCCGTATAAAGCGCCGCGCTGCACGCCGCGGGGCCCAGCCCCACGGCGATTACATCGTAGTTTTTCATATCTCAGAAATCGACTTTCTCTCCGTAATAGATCGCGGTGAAAAGCTTAGCCATCTGATCGGGCGTAATCGAACGCGGGTTGGAGCCCGTGCAGGCGTCGCCGACGGCGTTCTTTGCGATTTCGGGGAGCTTTTCCTTGAATTCCGCTTCGTTGATACCGAATTCTTTCAGCGTCTTGGGAATGTTGAGCTGTTTGTTGTAATCGTCGATCTTCGCGCAGAGGGCGAGCATGAGCTCTTCGTCCGTCTTGCCTTTAAGACCCACAAAGCGCGCGATGTCGCCGTATCTCTTCATCGCGGTAGCGTCCTTGGAATTGTACTTGATGACGTACGGCAGATAGATCGCGTTCGCGCAGCCGTGCGGAATATGTCCCGTGGAGAACGCCGCGCCCGTCTTATGCGCCATGGAGTGTACGATACCCAAAAGCGCGTTGGAGAACGCCATACCCGCGAGGCACTGCGCATAGTGCATCTGTTCTCTCGCGTTCATATCGCCGTTGAAGGAAGCGGGCAGATATTCGAACACCATCTGAATGGCTCTCAGCGCCAAAGGATCGGTGAACGGTCCGTTGAGGGTGGAAACGTACGCTTCGATAGCGTGCGTCAGCGCGTCCATACCGGTGTGCGCAACGAGTTTCGGAGGCATGGTTTCCGCAAGCAACGGATCGACCACTGCGACGTCCGGCGTGATGTTGTAGTCCGCCAGAGGATATTTGATGCCCTTCGCATAATCGGTAATGACCGAGAAAGCCGTGACTTCGGTTGCCGTGCCCGAGGTCGAGGGGATTGCGAGGAACTTCGCTTTTTGTCTGAGTTCGGGGAAATTAAACGGCGTGATCAGCTGTTCGAAAGTGGTTTCGGGATATTCATAGAACGCCCACATAGCTTTCGCCGCGTCGATCGGCGAGCCGCCGCCCATGGAAATAATCCAGTCGGGCTGGAACTTTCTCATCGCTTCCGCACCGCGCATAACGGTTTCCACCGACGGATCGGGTTCCACGTTTTCAAAGAGTTCGACTTCGATATTCGCTTCTTTCAGGGCGTTGACCGCTCTGTCGAGGAATCCGAAACGCTTCATCGAACCGCCGCCCACGACGATGATCGCTTTCTTGCCTTTGAGGTTTTTGAGGACGTCTTCCATACAGCCTTTTCCGAAATAAATGTCTCTCGGTAAAGTAAATCTTGCCATTTGTTTACTACTCCTTTTAAAAATTTTTTATTTTCATCGCGGTTTCCCGCAATTAAAACCGAATTTCAATCGTAATTGACTTCCACGTTTTTGCCCATGCGCACGAGGTTTTGCGACAGGCTTTCCACAAGCTTTAACTTCATCGTAATGTCGATGGGAAGTCCCTGATGCGCCTTGTTGATGCTCTGCCCCACAAAAAAGGTAATGTCGCTCGCCTCTTCAAACAAAAGTTCCGCAAGCAGGCTCGCCCCGTCCTTTTTGGTAAAATATTTGGGGGTGAGATCGGTCGGCGAAAGGTATTTTTCCGAAAGCTCCAAAAGCCGCCGCATGGTCAGCACGCCTTCCGTCGTCAGGTCGATCCCCTCGATATAACCGATGGGCGGAACGTCCTTATCGGGAAAATCGAAGCGCGCTTCTACCTTTTTGCCGAGATATCTGGCGACGATCTGCGAACTCGTTCCCCCGCAGACCACCTTTTTTCCTTCGCCGCTCAAAAAGCGGGAAATGTAAAAATCGTCCTTGCTTTTATCGACGGGCGGCCCCACCATGATATTTACGCGGAGTTCTTTGCGCACCTTGACGGCGAGCACCGTGGTATCGTCGCCCGGTTTATCCAAATATAAATCGTTGCACGCCGCGGCCAGAAGCCACGCCACGCACCGCGCGCTCATTTCGGGTCTGACCGTGCTTTCGAGATAGGCGAGCACGTCCTTTCTCTGCCAGCCGAAATTCAGCGTCATCCCGATTCCCGCATGGATTACGCCGTCGCTCATCGTCACGATGACGTCGCCTTCTTTGAGATCGAGATCGCTTTTATATACTTTTTTGCCGCATACGTTCAGCTCTTTTCGGTTCATATCGCCGCATTTTCCGTCCCTGATCAGGATCGCCGCGGGATTATCGAATTCGAAAAGCCATCCTTTTCCGTCCTCCGACATATGTAGGACGGTGAAGGTGGAATACGCCACGCCGCGCACCTTGCAAACGGGCAGACTCTGCAGAATGGTTTCCACGCAGTCGTTGATGTCGATGTCCTCGCTGACCATGGTGCACAGGATTTTGGAGGTAAGCGTAGCCAGAATATTCGCTTTTACGCCGCTGCCCAGCCCGTCCGCCAGCACCAACGTGGTCATTTTGCCGTTTCTGCGGATTTCTACCTTGTCGCCGCAAAGCTCCTCTCCCTTTTTGTTCAGAGAGGTATATCCGCATTCCAGACGGAGCGCGCTCACTTGTCCTTTTCCCCCTCGCCCGCCAGCGTCTTTTTCAGTTTCAGCAGGGCGACTTTGGTTTCCGCCGTGGTCTCCCCGAGCAGCGAAGCGATCTCCTGCGCGACGCGCATCTGCTTTTTGATGACTTCGTCCGTCGTAGTAAGCGTTTCCATTTTGACGGCATTCAGTTTTTCGTCGTAATCGGCTTCTTCGGTGATGTCCTTCATCACCCCGAACAGAACCTTCTGCTTTGCGAGCAGAATGACGGAAAGCTCGATGGTCTTTCCCGTCTTTTCGATTTTGATCTTTTTATTGTGAACGTCCTTGCCCTCGTCGAGAGCGAGGACAAATTCCGTCGGATTCATAAAGTCGAAGGCGGCCCTTCCCTTGACATCCTTTTCGGTAATCCCCAAAATCTCCTTGGCTTTGAGATTGATTTCCGTAATGGTCATATCGTTATCCAAAAGCACGATTCCGTTGGGGCTGTTCTGAATGATCTCGTAGGACATCGATTCCGCCTTTTCGCGCATGTACGGCAAACACATTTCGATTTCGGCATAGCCGTTTGCCACCGCCCACGCTTTTTCGCGGCAACTGTTATATCCGCACGCGCCGCAATTGAGCTCGTCGCTCTTTTTCACTTTTCCCGTACGCGCCAGTATTTCCGCGATCTCCCGCTCGCTCGGAATCCGCTCGTCGGGGCGCATACGCTTATATTCATGCGCAAGCGTAACGCCTTCGGGCACCTTTATTTTACCCGAAATTTTATTTTCTATATCTTTATTGGTGTATTTCCGTATCGCCGCGTTCGCCTTGACCGCACTGCCCTTATGAATCAGACTGCAAGGACCGTTCACGCAGGCATATTCGCAGCTGTTGAGCTCTAAGAACATTCCCGAAAGGGAATCGATGTTTTCCAACACCTCGCGGCACTTGTCCGCGCCGTCCCCCGCCACGTATTCGTAGCCGTCGACATACTTATCGAAAGACTTGATGATCCCGCGGCTGATGGGATAATATTTCGCGCGGTTGACTTCTCCCTCGCCGCCGTGCGGCAGACGGGATACGGTTTTAAGATCGATATTGTTTTCTTCCAGAAGATTTTTCAAATCCTCAAAGGTCAGAACGCCGTCCACCACGCCGCTTTCCCTGCCCTCGCGCTTTTTTGCGATACACGGCCCGATAAACACGACTTTCGCGTCGGGATGCAGGCTTTTGAGCATCTTTGCATGCGCGATCATGGGACTGTCCACCGGTGCGAGATATTTGAGCGCGGCGGGATAATACAGCTGAATCATGCGGTTCACCGCGGGACATGCCGACGTGATAAAGTTTTTATATTTACCCGTCTTCAGCAGTTTTTCGTATTCGCCCGTCACGGCGTTGGCGCCGACGGCCGTTTCCTCCGCGTCGGCAAATCCGAGCCTGCCGAGCGCAAGTTTCATGGGCAGAAAATCGTCGATCTCGAAGCTCGAAACAAATGACGGCGCAACGCTGGCAAGCACCGTCCCCCCCGAAGCGAGAAGCGCTTTCACTTCATTGATTTCGGTATGCACGCGCTTGGCGTTCTGCGGGCAGACTTCCGTGCATTTTCCGCACAAAATACACCGCTCCGCAATGATCTGCGCCTGATGATTGATGACTTCGATCGCCTTGACGGGACATTCCCTGAGGCATTTATAACAATCCTTGCATTCCGCGTTTTTAAATTCCAGGTAATTGAGCATATCTTATCACCGAAAACGATCAACCGATCAGTTTCACCACGATATCGTTGAAAAAATCCGCCGCTTCTTCCGGCTTGACGGCGTAATACTCGTCGTCCACCAGCACGCTGACGCCGTCTTCGTTGCAACGCCCCACGCAGAACGTGCCGCCGAGATCCACCTCTCCTTTCAGATTGTTTTCCGCAATCAGCCGCTGGAACTCCTCCACCACCGAACGCGCGCCCTTTATATGACAGGAACTGCCAATGCAAACCGTAACTTTAACCATGATTGAACCCTCTTTTCCGTCCGTAAATATAGTTTATTTTTCCGAAAGCAACAATTCTTTCAGCTGTTTGGAGAGCACCGCCAGAGACGACGCCATATTTTCGTTTTTCACCGCCACGTTATCGGGTACGATGATGTATGCGGGGGAAAAATTCCATATCGCGCGAATGCCCGCCGCGATAAGCTTGTCCGCCGTTTCCTGCGCGCATTCCTTGGGCAGCGTTATAATGCCGATTTTGATGCCCAGTCTGCGGATAAGATTTTCCATCTTTTCCACGCCGAAAACCTTTTTGCCCGCAACTTCCTTTCCGATCAGCGCGGGATCGAGGTCGAACCCCGCGACGATCTTGAAACCGTATTCTTCAAACCCCTTATACGCCATCAACGCCTTGCCGAGATGCCCCACGCCGACGATCACGGCGTCGTTTACGTCGTTGCCGAGATAGTCCTCTAAAACCGCGACGAGATCTTTCGTCATATATCCCACTTTGGGTTTGCCCGCGTCGCTTATGCACGCCAGATCCTTTCTGACCTGCACCTCGCCTAAACGAAGCGCGTTTGCAAGCGTGGTCGCGGAAATGTACTCCGGCGCGTCAGCCATGGATTTAAGATAATTCAAATAAATCGGCAAACGCTGCAAGGTCGCCTTGGATATTACCGTCGTCATTCGTTTCTCCTTTATCTTCTTTGCTATTTTACCACATTTTTCCCGCAATGTAAAGTGTTTTTCTTATTTCAATAAAACAATATCGATACGAAATTATCGATACGGGCGTTTTTTGAAAACAAACAACAATTTGTGATTTTATTTTAGTCAAAACAACATAATATCTGCCGCCGAAAAAGCCTGCTCTATTATATGTTTTTCTGTTTCCTTACAGCGAAAAAAACAGAACGGCACGCGCCGGACAAGGCGCGTGCCGTGTGAAAAATTTTATAATTTACCAAATTTTAACACCTTAAGCGTCATTCGCCGCCCTTCGGTTCCTCCGCGTTCTGCCTTTCTTGGACTTCGCTTTCTTCTTCGATGGCCTCTATCTCCGCGGGAAGATCGGCCTTTCTGCGGTGTTTGCTGAGTTTTATATTCGCGCCCATGATATCGGAAACTTCGGAAATGGTGACGAAAGCCCCTTCGTCCACGGTGGAAACGATGGATTTGAGCCGAGAAATTTCAAAGCGGTTGACCACGACGTAAACGACTTTTTTCTTTTGGTCGGAATAGTATCCGCGCGCCTCGAACACCGTGATACCGCGACCGAAATAAGAACTGATGCATTTCAGCAGAAGGTCGGGATTTTCCGTGATGATCATCACGGCTTTCGCCTTGTCGAGACCGTCGACGATAAAGTCCACCGCTTTCAGCCCCACGGCATAAGAAATGACGGAGTACAGCGGAAGCTCCCACGAATCGAACAAGATGCCGCAGACAACGTATAAGATGACGTTGAAAATCATAATGAACGTGCCGACCGTAAGATTGAGCTTTTTCGCAAAGACCAGCGACATGACTTCCACGCCGTCGATCGCGCCGCCCGAACGGATCGTAAGGCCGCTGCCGATGCCCGAAATCAATCCGCCGAAGACCGACGCGAGAAGCAGATTGGTTCCGGCTATGGGCGAAACGCCCTCGCCGATCGAAGGAAACACCTTCTGAAAAAGAGCGGACATAGCGGAATAAACGGCGATGGCGTACAAGGATGAGATCAGCATTTTTACGCCGAGCCGCTTCATGGCGAAAAGATATACGGGAAAATTAAGTATGATCAACCAAAGGCTGAGCGCGAGCGGCGTAACTTGCGCGAGCAGCATGCTCGTGCCCGAAAAACCGCTGTCGATAAGCTTTACGGGCATTAAAAACACCGTGACGCCGAAAGCGTTGATCGTTCCCGCAAGCGTGAGGAATATGTACCGCACGCATTCGTTCTTTACTGTTTTACCACGCAAGAGAGTTCCCTCCCAAACCGAGAAAAGCCTGTATTTTATTGAGAGGAATGGCGTAGCCTTCGAGGAAAGTTTCGCCGCCGTCCCCGTCTTCCGTAACGGCGCCGGCAAAATTCACGCCGACGATCTCGGATTTTTCATTGACCAGCATGCCGCCGCTCGAGCCCTGATGCGTGATCGCCGTATGACACAGCACGGGATAGGAAACGTTGCTCGACTGCGTGGCGTCGGAAAGCTCGACCGTGGAATACCCCCGCACTTTGCCGAGGGTTATGGAATTGAATTTTCCGTCGGGCGCGCCGACGGAAGCCACCACATCGCCTTTATCGACGCTTCCCTCCGCAAAGGGAACGGCATAAAGTTCGGGAAATTCCCCCGCGATGTCCTGTTGGGCGGCAAATTTCACCACGGCAAGATCGTCATCCGCGGAACTTTTTACCACGTCGCATTCATAAAGATTGCCGTAACAATCGTAAAGCGTTACCGCATAATTCGGAAAAGACGAATCCTTTGCAACGACATGATTGTTCGTAAGCACATAATACCAGCCCGACTGATATTCATATATTACGCCGCTGCCCTGCGAAACGTACGCTTCCGTACTCGTGCCGAAACCGCGCGAATAGAGCGTTTCGACCTTTACGCAGCCCTTTACCGTCGTTTCGCTGAGTGTATTGACAAAATCGAGGTATTCCGCTCGGTTGATATTGAGGCTGCAACCGGAAAATCCGAACGCGAGCGCGATCGAAAGAACCAAAGCAAGCAATTTCTTTTTCATAATCTTTCCTTTCGTTTCATACTTCGGAAACGATGATTTCCATATTCCCCGTTACGATAAATTCGCCGTAAGACGCGGGTACGAAGAAGGTGTCGCCCCTTTTCGCCGCCCAATCGCCTACTTTTCCCTCTCCCGAAAGCACGCTGACCGCCTTGAAGCTCTTATCGTCGGCAACGAATTTCTTTTCCCCGCCGATCGAATAATTCGCCACTTTGAAATATTTGCATTCGCCGATGAGCTTGCCGCCGTTATAATCTTCGTTGAGCGGCGCGTTATGAAACGCGGAAAGATTTGCGACCTTTTTCGCCTTTTCCACGTGCAGCTCCCTGCCTTTGCCGTTTTTATCCTTTCTGCCGTAATCGTAGACGCGGTACGTGAGGTTGCTGTTTTGCTGGATTTCCGCGATCAGACAGCCCTTGCCGATGGCGTGCACCGTGCCCGATTCGATGAAATAATGATCTCCTTTTTTCACTTTGAAAAAGTTGAGAAGATCGAGCACCGTGCCGTTTTCGATCGCCTTGCCGAATTCTTCCGCCGTAACGTCTCTTTTCAATCCGAGATATATTCCGGCGCCTTCTTCGGCGTCCACGATATACCACATTTCCGTTTTGCCGAACTGCCCTTCGTTTTTCAGCGCGTATTCGTCAGAAGGGTGCACCTGTACGGAAAGATTGTCCTTTGCGTCGATAAACTTGATTAAAATCGGAAAAAACGGAAATTTAGCGGCGTTTTCTCCCCAGTCTTTTTTTGTCGCAACGTCTTTGAGCTCCCTGCCGTCCGCAAGGCGGCTCGGGCCGTCGGGATGAAAAGAAAGCTCCCAGCTTTCCGCAATCCTGTCTTTATCGCTCTTTTTTCCGTATTCTCTCAGCTTGTTGCCGCCCCAGATGTAATCTTTTGTTTCGGGGAATAATTTTTCTATATTCATGATCAGCACTCCTTAATGTATGTTTGATTCGCCTCTTTTATTCTTTAAAATGAGAAGCACGGCCGAGCCGTGCTTCTATTATACAATGAAATCGGGAAATTTTGCAATCGTTTGCAAAAAACTTACTTGCTTTTTTCGGATTGCAAGGAATTATTTTTTATCGGCGAGTTTCTGAAGCGTTTCGCAATAAGCGCATTTATGCATGCCGTTTTCCGCTTCCGCCTTGTAAAGCGGCGCCAGCTTTTCAAAATGCGTGATGCACTTTTTGTTGACGCACTTTCCGCCCGACACCGTTTCCTCGCGGCGATACACGGCGTCTTTTTCGGTAACGAGTTTCAAAATAAGCGCCATGCGCATCAGTTTGCCGTTGAGCGTCTGGCGGAAATACGCCGCGCGCGGATCGTCGTCCACTTCCTCCGCGATCTCGTTCACCCGCGGAAGCGGATGCAAAACTATGCATTCTTTCTTGGCAAGCTTCATCTTTTCCGCGGTGAGAACATAGCAATCCTTTACGCGGTTATATTCGCTTTCGTCGTCAAACCTTTCTTTCTGTACGCGCGTCATGTAAAGCACGTCGAGATCGACGATGGCTTTTTCCAGATCGGGGATTTCCTCGTATTTCGCATGCGCTTTATCGAGCGTTTCCAGCACATAGGAAGGCAGTTTCAGTTCGTCGGGCGAGATCAGCACGAATTTTACGTTTTTATAGCGCAACATCGCGTTGATGAGCGAATGCACCGTGCGCCCGTATTTCAGATCGCCGCAAAGTCCGACGGTGAGATTGTCGAATCTGCCGACCTCGCGGTGTATGGTCAAAAGGTCCGCAAGCGTCTGCGTGGGATGACAATGCCCGCCGTCCCCTGCGTTAATGACGGGAACGGGCGACTTCAGCGCCGCGGCGTATGCCGCGCCCTCGTAAGGATGGCGCATGGCGATGACGTCCACATAGTTGCCCACCACGCGCACGGTATCGCCCAGCGTTTCGCCCTTTGCCGCGGAAGAGCGGCTCATATCCGCACAGCTGATGACGCTGCCGCCGAGCTCCAGCATGGCCGCTTCAAAGCTCATTCTCGTGCGGGTGCTCGGCTCGTAAAAAAGCGTGGCGAGCTTTTTGCCCGCGAGAATGTGCGCATATTTTGCGGGATTTCGAACGATATCCTCCGCCGTGGCGACAAGTTCGTCGACTTCCTTTACATTGAGATCGGTGATGTCCAGAACGTGCCGCATATTTACGCCCTCCCGATCCAGCTTTCGTCCGAAGGGTTGTCGCGGAATTTGATGAGCCGCGCTTTATCTTCCTCTTTGATATACCCTTCTTCGGCGGCGACTTCGACCAAAACGTCGAGGTCGCAAAGGCTGACGTTTTTCACGTTTGCCGCGGCAAGGCGTTCCAAGCCCTTTTTCATGCCGTACGTGAAGATGCTCACCACCCCCAGCACGTCTGCGCCCGCCGCGCGGAGCGCGTCCACCACTTCGATGACGCTGCCGCCCGTGGAGATGAGATCTTCCACCACAACGACCTTTTCGCCCTTTTCGAGCTTGCCCTCGATCTGGTTGGTTCTGCCGTGGTCCTTCGCGCCGCTCCTGACATAGCCCATGGGCAGGTGCATGATGTGCCCGCAGATCGCCGCGTGCGCGATGCCCGCCGTGCTCGTACCCATGAGCGCTTCCGCTTCGGGATAATTTTCCTTGATCAGCTGTACCAGCCCGTTTTCCACGTCGCCGCGCACCTGCGGCGCGGTAAGCGTCAGGCGGTTATCGCAATAAATTGGGCTTTTGATGCCGCTGGCCCAGGTAAAAGGCTCGTCGGGACGGAGAAACACCGCGCCGATAGACAACAAATCTTTTGCAATCAGTCTTTTCATATTCTGCTCCTTAACCGAGAAATTCTTTGAGTGCTC
>CALVXL010000132.1 GCA_944369635.1 uncultured Clostridia bacterium | reverse complement strand
CTGCTTTCGGGCGGGCTCGATTCGTCCCTCGTTTGCGCCATCGCCGCGCGAACAGGCAAACAGAAGATCCGCACCTTTGCCATCGGTATGCGCGAAGACGCCATCGATCTCAAATACGCGCGGAAAGTCGCCGATTTCATCGGGAGCGAACATTCCGAGGTCATCATGACGAAGGAAGAAGTTCTCTCTTCGCTGGAAAAAGTGATCGAGCTTCTGGGCACGTACGATATCACTACCGTGCGCGCCAGCATGGGAATGTATCTCGTTTGCAAATACATCCACGAAACAAGCGATATCCGCGTAGTGCTCACGGGGGAGATCTCCGATGAGCTTTTCGGATACAAGTACACCGATTATGCGCCTTCTGCGGAAGCGTTTCAGAAAGAATCGGAAAAGCGCGTGCGCGAACTGCACGCCTATGACGTTCTGCGCGCCGACCGCTGCATTTCCGTAAACTCCCTGGAAGCGCGCGTGCCTTTCGGAGATCTGGACTTTGCAGACTATGTGCTCCGATTGGATCCTTCGCTGAAAATCAATCGCTACAACAAGGGAAAATACCTTTTGCGGCGGGCGTTCGAGGAGGGAAATTACCTTCCCGACGAAATCCTCTGGCGGGAAAAAGCGGCGTTTTCCGACGCCGTGGGGCACTCCATGGTGGAGTATCTCAAGGAATATGCTGCGACGCAATATACCGACGAAGAATTTGAACGGGGCAAGGCAAAATACGATTATGCGCAGCCTTTTACCAAAGAATCGCTGTTATACAGGGATATTTTCGAAAAATATTATCCGCGTCAGGGCCGCATGATCCCGGGTTTCTGGATGCCCAACAAGGATTGGGAAAACTGTAACGTGGACGATCCGTCCGCCCGCGTACTGAAAAATTACGGCGCCAGCGGAAAATAGTTTTTTGCGATAAAAAGCGGGGAACGTATCATGAAATTTACAAAAATGCAAGGGTTGGGGAACGACTATATCTATGTTTTCGGAAATCCTCCCGAAAACGTGAAAGAACTTAGCATAAAGCTGTCCGACAGGCATTTCGGCATCGGTTCGGACGGCATGGTCTTTATCACGCCGTCCATAAAAGGCGATTTCGGCATGCGGATATTCAATGCGGACGGCAGCGAAGCGATGATGTGCGGCAACGGCATTCGGTGCGTTGCGAAATATCTCTACGAAAAAGGCTATACCGATCGCAGGGATATCGGTATAGAAACGCTTTCCGGCGTCAAAAATATCCATATGGACGTTACGGCGGGAAAAGTGGCTGCCGTGGGGGTGAATATGGGCAAAAGCGCGGTGTCGGAAGAAGTGCGCCTTTTTGTCTGCGGCAAAGAAGTTTTGCTCACGCCGGTCAACATGGGCAATCCGCATGCGGTTCTTTTTGTGGACGATGCGGAAAACGCACCGCTCTGCACGGTTGGGAAGGCGCTGGAAAAACACGAATATTTTCCCGGCGGAACGAACGTGGAATTTGCCCGAATCCTTGCGGAAGATAAAATACGCATGCGCGTTTGGGAGCGCGGCAGCAGCGTCACGCTTGCTTGCGGCACGGGCGCCTGCGCCGTAACGGCGGCGGCCGTCGCGCGCGGATATTGCAGGGCGGGCTGCCCTGTCAGCGTTGTTCTGGACGGCGGAGAACTGCAGATCACCGTAAATAACGACAAAACGGTTTATATGCGCGGTCCCGCCGAATTCGTGTTTGAAGGAGAGATAAAAGAATGTTGATTCCCAAAAGGAGTTATGCCGGATTAAAGGATTCCTATCTGTTTTACAATATAGCGCAAAAAGTCAACGCTTACGCAAAGGAAAACCCGGGTTGCAAGCTGTACCGCCTGGGCGTTGGGGACGTCACGCAACCCTTGTCCCCGTCGGTCATTGCGGCGTTAAGGGAAGGCGTGGAAGATCAGAGCAAAGCCGAAACGTTCCACGGGTATATGCCGGAATGCGGCGCGCCGTTTTTGAGGGCGGAAATCGCCAAATTTTATCGTGCCCGCGGCGTGGATATAGCGGATGACGAGGTGTTTTGTTCGGGCGGCGCGAGCGACGAGCTCGGCGACCTTCTGGATTTATTCGAAACGCAAAACCGCGCGCTCGTCATCGAACCGGCTTATCCCGCTTATGTAGATGCAAACATCATGGCAGGCAGGGAGATCGTGCATCTGGAAGCGGGGGAGTACAACGATTTTCTGCCTCTGCCCGACGAAAATAAAGTTGCCGAAATCATCTATATCTGTTCTCCCTCCAATCCCACGGGAGCGGTTTACGATCGCGAAAAACTGAAAAAGTGGGTGGATTTTGCAAACGAACACGGGGCTGTGATTCTGTTTGACGCCGCATACGAAGCGTTTATCGAAGAAAAGGACGTTCCGCACAGCATATTTGAAATCGATGGCGCCAAAACGTGCGCTATCGAAATTTGTTCCCTGTCTAAGACGGCAGGCTTTACGGGTACGCGGTTCGGTTATACCGTAATCCCGAAAGCTCTGATAAGGGAAGGCATGTCTTTTAACGATATGTGGGTGCGCAACAGAACGACAAAGACCAACGGCATTTCCTACATCATACAAAAGGGAGCGAGCGCGGTATTCACGCCGCAGGGCAGAGAAGAAGTTGCCCGCCTGATCGCCGTATATAAGAAAAACGCGCAGACGTTGATGAAGGTTTTCGAAGAAGCGGGCATTAAGTATTTCGGCGGAAAAAACGCGCCGTATATCTGGATAAAATGTCCTTACGGAATGACGGGCTGGGAGTTTTTCGATTATCTTTTGCATAAAGTGCAGGTGGTCGGCACGCCCGGCGAAGGTTTCGGAAAGTGCGGCGAAGGATATTTCCGTTTTTCCACTTTTGCCTCGCCGTCGGATACGGAGGCCGCCGCGAAAAAGCTTTCCGAGCTTTTTTGCGAAAGACAAAAATAAAATAATCGCTGTTTGCGGCGCACGGCCGAAAAGCGGCTGAAATAAAAAAACGCGGAAAGGAACTTTATCCTTTCCGCGTTTTTTTAATGAAATTATTCTTCTTGATTCAAATCCTCGTCCGTTAATGCATTGCAGGGATGGGAGGGCTTTTGATAGTTTTGCCAATCGATAAGGAATTGCTTTGCGGAAGTTCTTTCCAAAAACCGCACCGCGTCTTCTATTTTAACGAGATTCATCACGGTTAATTTCACCAAATCGTTAGCGCTTTTCATTATGTTTGAATGCATTTTTTTCGCTGTTTTCTTTTTTGTGATTATCAAAAACGGCAAAATGATTAAAAAGATCAAAACGGGGCTAAAAGCAATTATATATTTTCCTGCAAAGATAAATATAGCGCCGAACAAAAAATACAATAAAAACCACATGATGATTCCGCCGAAAACGCTTTCGGGCCAATGAAGCTTAAACTTCAGCAAACAGCTTACGACGATGGATAAAGCAAGTCCTATAAGAACAAAATATAGCATAGCGTTTTGCGATTCTTCGCCGTACTCTAAATTTATCAGCGTGTTTGTCCAGCCTAAATAGATAAAAAGACCTTGTAAAGCGCCGAGAATCAGCAACATCACAAAAAAAGGAATGAGAATTGTTTTTTTGGAATAACTGTTGATTTTCGCGTAAAGCGCAGATTTTTCGAACACATTACGGCAACGCTGCATTACATAGTCGTTGATTTTGCGAATTTTTTCTCCGTCGCGGTATTCGTTTTTAAGTTTTATCCCATCGTTGTAGGCGGCGTT
>CALVXL010000131.1 GCA_944369635.1 uncultured Clostridia bacterium | reverse complement strand
TATCTTATACTAAAAGCAAAAAAATGTCAAGAAATTTTCATAAGTTTTTACAATTTTTTTTTACAATTTCCAAAGGCTATTTTTTACGGTTCAATCGACAAAAATTTTGCCCTTCAAACAGGATACGACAAATTATTCCTTATGCTTTATGATAAAGTAATTATGCTTGTCGGAGGTGAACGATTATGGATATCAAATACAAAAAATCTTCCGCAGTGTTGTTTATATATCTCAGCGGGGAACTCGATGAATATGCGGCAAATATGTCGCGAGGAGTGCTGGATAAACTGTTGGACGACAATCTGAATGCGGGAAAAGTCGTGTTCGACTTGAGCGGGTTGAATTTTATGGACAGTACTGGAATCGGCATGCTCATCGGCAGATATAAAAAACTGAAAAGCTTCGGTATTCCCGTGTTTCTCGCGGGGGCTAACAACGGCGTGGAAAAAGTGATCAATTTAAGCGGGCTTTATGCCATTATGCCAAAATATTGAGAGGTAACCTGAAATTATGAAAACGGAAAACTATATGAGAATAAACTTTTTATCCCTTTCCCAGAACGAAACATTTGCAAGAACGGTCATCGCAGCTTTTTGTCTGCCACTCAATCCGAGCTTGTCTGAATTAAACGAAATCAAAACCGCGGTAAGCGAGGCGGTCACGAATGCCGTTGTTCACGGATACCCCGACGGCGCGGGTGAAATCGAAATGGTTGCGGAAACGACTGAAAATAAAATACATATCGAAATTACAGATAACGGGATCGGGATTGAAAATCTCGATAAGGCAATGGAGCCGTTTTTTACCACCCGTCCCGATGAAGAACGTTCCGGAATGGGATTTACCGTGATGCAGACATTTATGGAGGATGTAAAAATCGTTTCCGAACCCAATAAAGGCACAAAGGTGATCATGAACAAAACGATAACCGTGAAGTGACGCCGCAAAAGGAGTTTTGATGTTAGAACCGGATGAACTGAACTTATACATCAGAAGAGCCAAAGAGGGAGACGAAGAAGCAAAGACGGTAATTTTCAAAAATAACGCGCCGCTATTGAAAAGCATAATCAAAAATTTTAAGAATAAAGGAATCGAATACGACGACCTTTATCAGATCGCCAGCATGGGCCTTTTGAAAGCCATTAATAATTTTGACGAAAGTTATAATGTAAAATTTTCCACATACACCGTTCCGATGGTTGTAGGTGAAATCAAACGGTATATGCGCGATAACGGCGCGATCAAAGTTTCAAGAACACTGAAAATGCTTGCGGGAAAGATCAATCGTTATACGGCGGAATATCAGGCAAAAAACAACGCGTCGCCCACGATTGAGGAACTTGCCGAGCATTTCGGTTGCGAAGAGGACGATATATTGATGGCACTTGATTCCGCGAGAATGCCCGTATCTTTGTTTGAAAAAGCGGATGACGAGGACAACGGAATTCAGCTCATCGATAAGCTGTCGGCAGGCGACAAAGAAGAAGAACTGATAGAAAAGATAGAGATTTCCAAAATTTTGGGCGATCTTTCCGAACGGGAAAGAAAAATTGTGGTTTTAAGATATTTCCGCGATCGTACACAAAGCGAAATTGCAAAAGATCTGGGTGTTTCGCAAGTACAGGTCAGCAGACTGGAAAACAAAATATTAGAAAAAATACGGCTAAAATTTTAGCCGTATTTTTGTATTAAAACGAAATTTATACTCATATTAGAGGTATGAGAAATCAAAAGGGCTGCGAATATCTTAAAACGTCCGACGAACGTGAAACGAGGCTCGGGCGTTTTGAAAAAAAGGAAATAAAGAATGCAAGGTAACGAAAACATCAATTTCAATAAGAATTATATCGACTACATTTCTTCCATCGCGCCGAAGACCAAAGAAACGCGTTCGCTTCTGCGTGCGTTCTGGGTGGGCGGAACGATATGCTGCATCGGTCAGTTCATAAGGTTTGCCTTTGAAACCTGGCTAGGACTTTCCGGCGACGAACTTGCGGCCTATGTGTCAGTCGTTCTCATTTTTCTCGGCGGACTTTTGACGGGGCTCGGTGTTTACGACAGAATCGGAAAATATGCCGGGGGCGGATCCATTGTTCCGATTACCGGTTTTGCAAATTCCGTCGTATCGCCCGCAATGGAATTTAAAAGCGAGGGGTTTATTTACGGTACGGCTTCTAAAATGTTTATTATTGCGGGTCCGATCATTGTCTTCGGCGTGGCAAGCAGCGTATTGATCGGTTTATCGTATTATATATATTTTTTGGTGGTTTAATGAGAAACAGGACATTTATTTTTAAAAATCAGCCGAGAATTCATGCAACGGCAACGCTCGGTGGACCTAAGGAAGGTTCGGGACCCGTCGGAAAATATATTGACACCATCGTTCATGATGATTATTTCGGGGAAAAGACCTTTGAAAAGTCCGAAAGAAAAATGCTGGAATATGCCATTCGGCAGGCGATACAAAAAACAAATTTTTCCGATAAGGAAATCGGCGCGATTGTTGCGGGCGATTTGCTCAATCAGATCATATCTTCTTCCTATGCATGCCGCGCATTCGATATTCCTTTCCTGGGGATATATAACGCTTGTTCCACAATGAGCGAAGCGTTTATCATAGGGGGCATGATGGTTGACGGAGGATATGTGGAAAACGTAATCTGCGCAACGGGAAGCCATTTTTCTTCCGCAGAAAGGCAGTATCGCTATCCGTTGGAACTCGGTAACACCCGCCCGCCGCAAGCGCAATGGACGGTAACGGGGGCGGGCGCGGCCGTGCTTTCCGTAAGAGGAAAAGGGCCTAAACTCGTTGCGGCAACACTCGGCAAAGTTGTGGACTTCGGCATTACCGACACAAACAATATGGGGGCGGCGATGGCGCCTGCAGCGGCGGATACGCTTTTGGAACACTTCAAAAATTCTCATTTCAAACCGGAAGATTACGATCTGATCATCACCGGAGATCTCGGTGCGTTCGGTAGCAGGATCTTTAAAGATTTGATGTGGGAAAAAGGCTTTGATATCAGCGAGCGACACGTGGATTGCGGTGAAATGATCTATAACATTGCGGAAGACGAATTTCAAGGTGGCAGCGGCGCGGGCTGCAGCGCCATAGTATTCAACGGGTACTTTTATAAAAAACTTTGCAATAAAGAATATAAGCGCATTGTTTTAATTGCGACGGGAGCCCTGCTTTCGTCTGTTTCGTCGCAACAGGGCGAGTCGATTCCGTCGATTGCCCATGCTGCCGTATTTGAAAGCTGAAAGGAGAAAAATATGGAATTATTTTTAACGTTTTTAAAAGCATTTGCCGTCGGCGGTGCCATTTGTACGATCGCGCAGCTGCTCATAAATTATACAAAGATTACGTCCGGGAAAATTCTCGTAACGTTTTTGCTGGCGGGAGCGCTTTTGCAGGCGTTCGGCCTTTATCAATATGTTGTGGATTTTGCCGGTGCTGCGGCGACCTTTCCAATTTCGGGTTTCGGTTATCTGCTTGCAAAAGGCGCGATCGAGGGGGCGAAAGAGGGCTTGTTCGGCGCAATTACCGGCGGTATCACCGCAGCCGGCGCTGGCATAACTGCGGCAATTACATTCGGTTATCTTTTTGCCGTAATTTTCAAAGTAAGGTCTAAAAAGAATTAAAAAATTATATAATGTATTATGTATTGCTCCTATAAACGCCGAAAGCGCAGGGTAAAGTGGAAGAGGTTTTTTTCGATATTCCTCTTTTTGGCGATCGTGGCGGCTTGCATAATTTATTATCAGACGCGGATTGTAACCGTAGTGGTGGACTACACTTATGCGGATGTCGAATCCAAAGTGACCGCCTCCGTTAACAAGGCGGTTCTGCTCAATCTCGATACCGTAAATTAGGACGACCTCGTCACCGTGGAAAAAAATACGACGGGCGATATCACACTGATGTCGGCAGATAGCTTGAAGATCAACCGCATTAGCGGTGAAGTGGCGGTTTCTTCGCAGGCGCTTATATCGAATTCCTGTGATAAAGGCGTGGAAGTACCGCTCGGCGCGCTGAGCGGCATTGTATATTTTTCGGGCGCGGGCCCTAAAGTGACGCTTGATATTCTTTCGGCGGAAAGCGTAGTTTGCACTTTTTATTCGGAATTTGACGGCATGGGCATCAATCAGACGCGGCACGCCGTATACATAAGGGTAAATTCTTCGGTAAAAGTCGTTATGCCGGGAAGAACGAAAACGATAACCGTAAAGACGGATATCCTCGTTTGCGAAGCGGTCATCGTTGGTAAAATTCCCGAAATTTATCTGAACGGTTCTATATTTTAACTGTATATTTTTTTAAGGAAATCGCATAAAGCAATTTGTATGCGGTTTTTTTATGTTTTTAAACGAAATCGCCTTGCAAGGACAGCGGAAATGTGGTATTATATTCAGTATATGACGGAGGGTGAATTGCTAAAGATGTTTGATGTTCGCGCGGAAACGATGAGCAGAAAGGAGATTGAAAAACTCCAGCTCGAACGATTAAAGCATATCGTCGCTTACGCTTACGAAAACGTAAAGATGTATAAAGAACGTTTTGATAAAATAGGACTTAAGCCCGAACATATCAAAACTTTTAAGGATATTGAAAATATTCCGTATACGACAAAAGACGATTTACGGGATAATTATCCTTTTGCGCTGTTGGCGGTTCCGATGAAAAAAATTGTCCGCTTGCATGCTTCGAGCGGTACGACAGGTAAGCCCGTCGTCTGCGGTTATACGAGAAAAGATCTGGATATCTGGTCGGACTGCGTCGCCCGAGTCCTCGTGATGGCTGGCGCAAGCGATGAAGATATAATACAGGTATCGTTCGGTTACGGTCTTTTTACCGGCGGTTTCGGGCTGCATTACGGCATAGAAAAACTGGGGGCAACGGTTGTTCCCGTTTCTTCGGGGAATACGGAACGGCAGATCATGCTGATGAAAGATTTCGGGGCTACGGCTTTGGTCGCTACGCCAAGCTATGCCATGTACCTTGCCGAAACAGCGAAAAAGCAAGGCGTCCTGAAGGACTTAAAACTTCGGCTTGCCATTACCGGAGCGGAAGCTTCCACGCCGGAAATGCATGAATCTCTTCGTAAAATCCTCGGCGTGTTTCCGACGGAGAACTACGGACTTACCGAGGTCGGCGGGCCGGGCGTCGCCGGGGAATGTTCAGAAAAATGCGGCATGCATATCAATGAAGACTGCTTCTATCCTGAAATCTTCGATATAGAGAATAACTGCGCAAAGAAAGAGGGAGAATTCGGCGAACTGCTCCTTACCACTTTGACGAAAGAGGGTATGCCCATTCTTCGCTACAGAACAAAAGATATCACTTCGCTCACTTATGAACCTTGTAAATGCGGCAGAACGCTTGCGCGAATGTCGAGGGTAGTCGGTCGTACAGACGATATGCTTATTATCCGAGGCGTCAACGTATTTCCTTCACAGATCGAAAGCGTTCTCATGGCGATGGACGAGCTCGGCAAGACTTATGAGATCGTCGTGGACAGAGTCAATTATATGGACAGCATCGAAGTGCGCGTGGAAGTTGTGGATCCGTCTTTATTGGACGATTATTCGAAGCTTGAAGAACTTGTTGCGAAAATTAAACACCGCTTACGCGTCGTTTTGCAACTTGACGTAAAAGTCAGGTTGGTGGAGCCTTTTTCCATAGCGAGAACGGAAGGCAAAGTAAAACGCGTGAAAGACTTGAGAAAATAACAGGAGATACTATGAAGAAATTATTACTGGGTGATTTTGCCGTTGCGCGCGGTGCATACGAGGCCGGCGTAAAAGTGGCTACGGCGTATCCGGGAACGCCTTCGACGGAAATTACCGAAGAGCTTGCGAGATACGACGATGTTTACAGTGAATGGTCGCCGAATGAAAAGGTAGCGTTTGAAGTTGCCTACGGTTCGGCTTTGAAGGGCGCGCGTACCATCGTATCGATGAAACACGTCGGGCTGAACGTTGCGGCAGATCCGCTTTTTACGGCTGTTTATGCGGGCGTGAACGCGGGATTGGTCGTCGCCGTAGCGGATGATCCGTCGGTATTCAGTTCGCAGAATGAACAGGATACCCGTCTGACTGCGGTCAGCGCCAAATGCCCCGTGCTCGAGCCGAGCGATTCGCAGGAAGCAGCCGATTTTACGGCGTATGCATTCGAATTGTCGGAAAAATACGATACGCCGATAATACTTCGGCTGACCACGCGCGTAGCGCATTCGCAAAGTCTCGTCGAATTGAAAGAAAGAAAAGACGTTCCGTTAAAACCATATGTGAAAAATATCGCAAAATACGTGATGATGCCCGCAAATGCGCGTAAAAAACACTATGTCGTGGAAGACCGTTTGAAAAGTCTTTCCGAAGATTCGGAAAATTTTGCCATCAACCGCACGGAAATGAATTCCGAAGAACTCGGCATTATCTGTTCGGGGGGAGTCTATCAGTACGTAAAGGAAGCGTTGCCGCAAGCAAGTGTACTTAAACTCGGCATGGTTTATCCGTTGCCGTATAAATTGATAGAAAAGTTTGCAAAAAGCGTAAAGCGCTGTATCGTTGCCGAAGAGCTTGCTCCGCATCTCGAAACGCTCATTAAAGCGCACGGAATCAAAGTGGAAGGCAAAAATATTTTTCCGTTGTGCGGGGAATTTTCATCTAAGCTCGTAAGAGAATGCGTTTCGGGTGAAAGAGCAGAGGTTTGTCCGATCGATATTCCCGCACGTCCGCCCGTGCTTTGCGCGGGTTGTCCGCATCGCGGTGTATTCTATGTGCTTTCCAAGCTGAAACTCAACGTCTTGGGCGATATAGGTTGTTATACGCTCGGAGCGGTAACGCCGCTCAACGCCATGGACAGCGTGATCTGCATGGGCGCGAGTATCGGTATGGCGATCGGCTTCGACAAGGCTGAGGACGGCGCCTATCAAAAAACCGTTGCGGTCATCGGCGACAGCACGTTCATACACAGCGGGATAACGGGACTTATCGACGCGGTTTATAATAAAGCGCGCGTTACCGTCATCGTGGTGGATAACCGCACGACGGGAATGACGGGACATCAGAACCACCCGGCGACGGGAAAGACCATCAAAAACGAGCCGACCTATCCGCTGTCCATCGAAGAAGTGTGCAAGGCTGTTGGGGTAAACAGTATAAGAGTCGTCAACCCCGACGAAGTTGCGGAACTCGAAAAAGCAGTCAAAGAAGAACTCGTCAAAGAAGAAGTTTCCGTGATTATTGCCAGAAAACCGTGTGTTCTCCTCACGAAAAAGCTTTATCAAGGTTTTTCGGTAGACAGGGAAAAATGTAAAAATTGCAAGCAATGTCTTAAAATCGGTTGTCCTGCGATCATCAACGGTACGGACGGCGTTTCGATCGACAAATCGCTTTGCACGGAATGCGGTCTTTGCAAAAATATCTGTAAATTCAAAGCGATAGAAGGAGTTGTGAAATGTTAAGTATTCTGATTGCGGGCGTAGGCGGACAGGGAACGCTTCTTGCCAGCAGAGTTTTGGGAAAATATGCGCTTGACAACGGGTTCGACTGCAAGTTGAGCGAAGTGCACGGCATGGCGCAACGCGGCGGAAGCGTGATCACGTATGTTAAGATCAGTCATGATCCGCTGGAAAAAATTTATTCGCCGATCATCGATGAGGGAGGAGCGGACGTTATCTTGGCGTTTGAAAAACTGGAGGCATTGCGTTACCTTTCCTATTTAAAAAAGGGCGGCGTCGTTTTGTATTCTTCGCAGGAAATATTGCCGATGCCCGTCGTGGCGGGCGAGCGCGAATATCCGAAAGAGATAGAAAAAGAACTTGACGGCGTAGAGGTAGACGCGCTTTCTCTCGCGCTCAAAGCAGGCAATGCAAAGACGGCAAATTCCGTGATGCTGGGCGCATTCTGCAAGATTATGAAACTCGATAAAGAAAAATTTTCCGCGGCATTGTTGGCGTGTATTCCTCAAAAGACCGTGGAAATGAACCGAAAAGCATTTGAATATGGCTACGAAACGGTAAAATAGGAGAATACCCGATGTCTTCCAGAATTTTAAACGATTATATTTACAATCCGCAATATGAAACGCTCAGCCGCAGCGAAATGGAAAATCTGCAAAGCGAACGGCTGAAAAAGACCGTGGAGCTGGTATATAACAATTGCGCGCCTTACCGCGCGAAAATGGATGAATTCAAATTAAAACCGTCCGATATTAAATCGGTAAAGGACCTGAGTAAATTGCCCTTTACGGTGAAACACGACCTGAGAAGCAATTATCCTTTCGGTTTTTATTCTGCGCCGAAAAGCGACATCGTCGAAGTACACGCTTCAAGCGGTACGACGGGCAAACTGACTGTTGTCGGATATACAAAAAACGATCTCGAAGTATGGGGCGAAATCGTCGCGAGAGGCATGGCGATGGCCGGCGTGACGAAGGAATCGACGGTGCACGTTTCTTACGGCTACGGGCTGTTTACGGGCGGACTCGGCGCGCATTACGGGGCGCAGACGATTGGCGCGTCAACCGTACCTGCTTCGTCGGGCAACACGATCCGCCAGCTCACGCTTTTACGCGATTTCGGCGCGACGCACCTTTGCTGTACGCCGTCTTATGCCATTTATCTCGGAACGGAATTAAAAAATGCAGGTTTAAATATTGAAGATTTTTCTTTGCAGGCAGGAATTTTCGGCGCGGAACCCTGGACGGACAATATGCGCAAAGAAATCGAAAAATTACTGCATATCAAAGCGTTTGATATTTACGGATTGTCGGAAATCTGCGGGCCGGGCGTATCGATGGAATGTAAATATCAAAACGGCGCACACGTTCAGGAAGATCATTTTATTCCCGAAATCATCGATCCGAAAACCTTGGAGCCTCTGCCGTTCGGCAGCGAAGGAGAGCTCGTATTCACGACGATAACAAAGACGGGGCAACCGCTGATTCGTTACAGAACGCGCGACCTTTGCACTTTGAACGCAGAAAAATGCGCTTGCGGCAGAACGACGGTGCGCATGGGCAGAGTGAAAGGCCGTTCGGACGATATGCTGATTATCCGCGGCGTCAATGTGTTCCCGTCGCAGATAGAGTCCGCTATCATGAACGTAAAGGGCGTATCGCCTCATTATATGATTATCGTCGACAGGATCAACAATCTCGACGTAATGGAAATCCAGATCGAACTCGACGGAGACGTTACGCTCGACAAAGTGGGCGATGTCGAACTGATCAAGAAAAAAGTCGAAACGGAAGTCAATTCTTACATCGGTCTCAGCGCAAAAATCAAGCTTTGCGAACGCGGATCGATTGCCCGCAGCGAAGGTAAGGCGGTGCGCGTCATCGATAAGAGAAAACAATAATTTGAGGAGGAAAATGATATGTTGGTAAAACAGCTTTCCGTTTTTATGGAAAACAGACCCGGTCGGCTTTATAAGCTGACGAATGCGCTCGGCAAGGAAGGAATCAATTTCGTTACGCTTTCCATAGCGGATACGAAAGATTTCGGCATTGTGCGATTTATCGCACGGGATAACGACCGCGCGTATGAAATTCTGAAAAGAGAAGGGTTTACCGTCGGGCAGACGGAACTTATCGGCGTGGAAGTGGACGATCAGCCCAATGCTCTGGCAACCGTAATCGAAATTCTCGACGAAAAAAATATCAACATCGAATATCTTTATTCTTTCGTTCTTACCAATCACAATACGGCTAAAATCCTTATGCGCGTGGAAAATACCGACGCCGCTTTGAAAATTTTGCAGGAAAAAGGCATTAAACTTCTGTCGGAAAAAATTTTGTAAACGATTGACTTAAAAATCAAAATATTATATACTGTATTTAACCGAATAAAAAACGCTTTGACGAAGACAGACTTCGGCAAAAGTTTCAGAGAGAAAGCCGTTTTGCTGGAAGGCTTTTAACCGGAACCGAAGTTATTCACTTTTGAGCGGCGCACCGAATCAAGTAGGCTGCGACGGTTGTTCCGTTATAACTTCAATGAGGTCCGTAATTCCGATTGCGGGCGAATTTAGGTGGTACCGCAGTATTTTGCCCTATGCTTTTGAGCATGGGGCTTTTTATTTAAGAAAAAGGAGAGAAAAATGCAAGACAAAGTCAATTTGCTTTTGGAAAACGCAAAAAAAGAAGTTGCCGCTTTGCAGTCAAGCAGAGAACTTGCCGATCTGAAAGTTAAATATCTCGGCAAAACGGGCGAAGTGACCGCGCTTTTAAAGGGAATGAAGGATATTCCCTCGGAAAAAAGAGCGGAATTCGGAAAAACCGTCAATGTTCTGAAAGAACAAGTCGCCGCTCTTTTTGAGGAAAAAGCGACCGCGTTGAAAAAAGAAGAGATGCTCAAAAGTTTTGAAAAAGACGCCGTAGACATCACGCTTGACGGAAAAAAGGTTTCTTTCGGCAACCTGCATCCTTTGAATATCGTACGCAATAAGGTAATCGACGCGTTTATCGGCATGGGATTTGAAGTATTTGAGGGACCGGAACTCGAACTTGATTATTATTGTTTTCAGGCGTTGAATATTCCCAAAGATCACCCCGCGCGCGATATGCAGGACACGTTTTATATATCCGATAACGTCGTATTGCGTACCCACACTTCACCCGGTCAGGTGAGGGTTATGGAAAAGAAAAAACCGCCTATCAAGATCTTAAGTCCGGGCAGAGTTTATCGCGCCGACGACGACGCTTCTCATTCGCCGATGTTTCATCAGATCGAGGGACTCGTGGTTGACAAAGGTATCACGCTTTGCGATCTGAAGGGAATTTTGGATGAATTCGTGCAGATTATGTTTGATAAGGACACAAAAACCCGCTTAAGACCGTCCTATTTTCCGTTTACGGAACCGAGCGTGGAAGTGGACGTTACGTGCAGCGAATGTCACGGCAAAGGCTGCAAACTCTGCAAGGGAACGGGTTGGATTGAAATTCTCGGCGCCGGAATCGTCAATAAAAAAGTACTGGAAAATTGCGGTATCGATTCCGACGAATATTCCGGGCTGGCGTTCGGACTGGGCATCGAGCGCACGACTATGATCAAGTATGGCGTTCCTGATATCCGTACGCTGTTTGAAAACGACGTGCGATTTTTAAAACAATTCGGGAGGAAATAACTATGAAATTACCGCTTTCCTGGCTTAAAGATTACGTCGACGTTGACGTTACGCCTGAAGTGCTGGAAGAAAAGCTTTTTTCTTGCGGATTCGAAGTGGAAGAAACAATTTATGTAGGTAAAAATATCGATAAAATCGTCGTTTGCCGCATCGAAAAAATAGAAAAACATCCGAACGCCGATAAGTTAAACGTTTGTCAGATCGACGCAGGCAAATGGGGTAAATTACAAATCGTCACCAGTGCAAAAAATATATCGGAAGGCGATCTCGTTCCCGTGGCGCTGGACGGTGCGACGCTGGCTAACGGCGAGAGAATTTTCAACGGAGAACTTCGCGGCGTAAAATCGAACGGAATGTTCTGCAGCGGCGAAGAGCTCGGAATCACGGATGATTTTTATGACGGCGCAAGCGTTAACGGAATCCTTATTTTGCATGAAGATTATCCGCTCGGCGCAGAAGTCAAAAAAGTACTCGGCATAGAGGATGTTATCTTTGACATAAGCGTAACGGCAAATCGTCCCGACTGCCAGAGTATTTTGGGGATGGCGCGTGAAGTCGCCGCGGTGCTGAATAAGCCGCTTAAAATGCCTTCTTTAGACTATATTGTCGATAAAAATCTCAAGACCACCGATAAAATTCTGGTTGAAAATAAAGCGATCGATCTTTGTCCGCGATACATCGGACATTATGTTTCGGATATCAAGGTGGAAAAATCCCCGAAATGGATTACGCGCAGACTTGCAAGCGTGGGAATCCGCGGCATCAATAATATCGTGGATATAACGAACTTTGTTTTAACGGAAATCGGGCAGCCGATGCATGCTTTTGATTATCACAATATCGGCGGAAAGCATATAATTATCCGCCGCGCCGAAAACGGTGAAAAAATCGTAACGCTCGACAAAAAAGAATTTACGTTATGCGATAAAAATCTCGTTATATGCGATGAAAACAAGCCGATCGCGCTTGCCGGGGTGATGGGCGGATTGAACAGTGAAATCGAGTCCGATACGAAGGAAATCGTATTTGAAGCCGCTAAATTCATGCGCGATAATATCCGCAAGACCAGTCGTGCGTTGGGGCAGCGTTCCGATTCTTCGGCAAGGTACGAAAAGGGTATCGATGCATATACTGCGCAGATTGCAATGGATCGGGCGCTTCATCTTATCGATGAACTCAAATGCGGGCGAATCGCCGCAGACCGTTATGACCTGCCTGAGCAGAACCTGAAAGAAAAAGTGATTGAAACCGCTATATCCAAGGTGAACCGAGTACTCGGTATCGAAGTGCCTGCGGATACAATATGCGATATTTTAAAACGATTGCATTTCGGATGCGAAATAAAGGGCGATGCGTTAAAAGTTATCGTGCCGCTTTATCGGGAAGATGTGGAAAGTTATCAGGATATTGCGGAGGAAGTGATCCGCGAATACGGCTACGCACATATTACGCCTACGCTTTTGAAAACTGCGGCGATCACAAACGGCGGTCTGTCCGATGCGCAGAAAGATGCCGAAAATATCAAAGAATTTTTCTGTAAATGCGGATATAACGAAATCATAACATATTCGTTTGTTTCCGAAAAAGAATTCGATTTATATTCGATTTCCAAGGAAAATATCGTAAAGATCGTCAATCCGCTCGGCGAAGAAGTCAGCGTTATGCGCAAATCTCTGGTTCCGTCCATGGTGAATACCATGGCGAAAAATCTAAACAGAAAAAACAATGCTGCAAGATTCTTCGAACTGGCATATGTTTTTGAAGGTGTTAAGGATCCGAATGATTTGCCGAAACAGACGCGCAGACTTTGTTTCGGCGCGTATGGCGAGGAGGATTTCTTTACCTTAAAAGGTGTGGTGCAGGAACTTTTGAATGAGTTTTCTTACGGAAGAGAAGTCGTTTATAAGCGCAGCGTCATGCCGTACCTGCATCCTACGGTTTCGGCAGACGTCTATGTGGAAGGAAAATATATAGGTTCATTCGGCGCTTTGCATCCGGAAATTGCGCAAGCAAGCGATCTCGATAAAAAAGTTTTCGTAGGAGAATTCGATTATGAAGCTCTTACGGACACGTTCAACAAGAAAGTTTATTATGAAGCGGTTTCGAAATATCCGTCTGTCGAACGGGATCTGGCGGTAACGGTGGACGAAAATATTCTGTGCGGAGATCTGATTTCTTCTATCAGACAAGCGGCGGGAAAGGAATTGAAAAAAGCCGAACTTTTCGATATATACAGAGGCGATCAGATTGCAAAGGGCAAGAAAAGTATGGCGTTCAATTTGGTGTATTCTTCACTCGAAAGGACGCTTACCGTTGAAGAAGTCGATAAATCGATACAAAACGTTCTGAAGGCGTTGAAAGACGCCTACGGCGCTGAATTAAGATAATGATTAATTTCGTCAAATGATTATTGCAATTTAAGCGGTATAGCGGTAAACATTTTAAATCGATGAATGCGGCGCGCCCCGAAATTCGGGGCGCGCCGTAATCTTATTCATGCGTTTTTGTTGCGGAAAATAAAAACGCGTTTTTTGTTTCATGAACGGTTGACAAAGTAAAACCGCATTGTTGCAAAGTATTTTCCGTTTCGGTTCTGTCATCGGGAAAAACGCGGAGCATGCGGTTTCCGAAATCAAGAATTTCGCGGGGATTTTTGTCTGTAGATAAAACGAATCTTCCTGAAGATGTCAAAAGATTATATATTTTTCGTATTGCGGAATATTTATCGGAAAAA
This sequence comes from uncultured Clostridia bacterium, assembly GCA_944369635.1. GTDB lineage: Bacteria > Bacillota > Clostridia > Christensenellales > Borkfalkiaceae > UMGS775. The sequence continues at coordinate 2,050 of CALVXL010000131.1, read as the reverse complement.
TGCATGAACGTAAGCGAAGAGTAAATCAGGTTATATTTTTCGTGAAAATCATATTGTAAAAAGTCGGCGCAAATCAAATTTACGTTGGAAAAAGATTTTAAATTAAAATAAGCCCTCTCGATTGTTTTGGGAGAAATATCGATTCCGGTAAACGTTTTGCATCTGTCGGCAACGCGTAAAGCCAGTCGCCCCGTACCGACGCCTACTTCAAGAACGTCGTCGGATTTTGAAATGCGCAGAAGATCGATAAATTTATCTCCGTCATATTGATTCATGTATGATTTTAATTGCGGCGGATCATATACGGGATCATTGTTTTCTGTTATTAAAAGATCATAATGATCTTTTACGCTGCAAAATTTATTCATCAATGAAATTTTAACAAAAAATGCATTTGTATGCAAGCAATATCATTGCAAACTGCTTTTCAAACAAAAAAATTTATAGTACAATAAAATTATGATTGAATTGTTATCGCCTGCGGGCAATAAAGATGCGTTTCTTGCGGCAATAAACAACGGGGCAAACGCCGTTTATCTCGGTCTGAAAAAATTTTCTGCCAGAGGTAATGCAGATAATTTTAATGAAGAGGACTTGAAATATTGCGTAAATTATGCAAAGTTATTCGGTGTAAAAGTCTATGCTGCGGTCAATACGCTTGTAAAAAACGATGAATTGCAAGCGTTTTTTGAATTTATCGGACAAGCGCTTTCGGCAGGCGTAGACGCCGTTATTTTACAGGACATGTTTCTCGGAAAAACATTAAAAGAAATTTTTCCGGACATTGTTTTGCACTTGAGTACGCAAGCCGGCGTTTGTAATATACTCGGCGCGAAAATCGCAAAAGAATACGGATTTTCCCGCGTGATTTTAGCGCGTGAAACAAAAATGGAGGATATTCGCGAAATTGCGGCGTTCATGGAAACGGAAGTATTCGTGCAGGGGGCGCTTTGTTCTTCTTTTTCGGGGCACTGCTATATGAGTTCGTTTATCGGCGGCAACAGCGGCAACAGGGGGCTATGTAAACAGCCTTGCCGTAAAAAATACAGCTACATCATAAACGGAAAAGAGCAACGCGAGTGTTATGCGCTGTCGCTTTCTGACTTGTGCGTGGGAAACAATATCGATAAGCTGATAGAGGCCGGCGTTCATTCGTTTAAAATCGAAGGCAGAATGCGCAGAAAAGAATACGTCGGCGCAGCTACAAAATATTATCGACTGTTAATTGACGAAATTGTCGGCCAAAATAACGGTGAAAATTCGCTTTGTGCCATGAAATTTCAAAAAAACGAGATGTTTCACGGAATGTTTCACGAAAAAAATGCAAAAGATATCATTTCAGATGCGGAATCTGCATTAAAACGCGCTTTTAACAGGAACAATTATACGAAGGGCCTTGCTTTCGGACAGAAAGATGATTTTTTATCGACGCGTGTGCAAGGGCATATCGGAGAAAAAGTCGGCGTAATCGAACGAAAAATCGCAAACGGATTGTTTTTGGTTTCCGGCGAGGTGGGTGAGGTTGGCGATGCGTATAAAATTTTAAGAAACGGTGCGGAAATCGGTTCGGGGATTTTCAAAGAGGCCAAATCAAACGGTTTTATTTTGCAGAGTTCAAAGATCGGTAAAACTTCGGCGGAATTTTTAAAGGGCGATGAAGTTCGTATCACAACCGATGTTAAAATCGAGCGAAAAATCACGGAACGGCAAAAAAAATTACCGCTCGAAATTTTTGCGATTCTGTCTCAGAACGCGAGAGCGCGATTTTTAATTTTACTTGATAACGCAACTTGCGCTTCGGAAAAGTTGTCATCAGTGCGCGGCGAACAAGTCAACTCCTCGGCAGGGTTCGGCGCCGAAAGTGATAACTTAACCGATGGGATAAAAAGTTCTGACTCAATTGCTGTAAGCGATTTAGATAACGTCGATCGTGAAAAGACGGATTTAGATATAAATTATTCGGAAAAGATATATTGGGAAAATACCGCCGACATTCAAGAAAACATAAATGGCGCCCGTGACAGGATGATCGACTATTTTACGCGAAAAT
>CALVXL010000130.1 GCA_944369635.1 uncultured Clostridia bacterium | reverse complement strand
TGCAAAATGATAGGTGGTTATTTTCATATTTTTCCGAAATTGTGTGTCTAAACGGCTCGCGTTGACGTGGTAAAAGAAAAGTTAAGGCAAGGGAGGAAAAAGAATAAGCAAAAAGAAGATTTTTATTTTATCGGTATCTGCAATTTTGGTGGTCGTTTTGGTAATGTTGATATTGTCAAGCTATTCCTGGTTTTACACGGAAGAACAGCATATTCACAGAATACGAGAACGGGCGGAAAGACGATTTTTGGGGGAAGACAGCGAGTATACGAGCTTAGAAGTATATCCGATTTACAACGAGTACGATGAATTGAACTTTGCTCTGATTGAGTTTGAACCGCAGGGGTTTATCTATGTTCATATCAAAGATCAGGCGTATCCTTGGAAAGGTATGTATACCCTCAGTTTCGGGGACTTTGAAAGCTGGATGCCATATCGGGTAAAAGAGGGCGCTCAAGAGGATATTATAGACGAAAACGGAAATATCATTGCTCAAACTTTTAATCGTGAATTTCTTCGTGATGAAAACGGGCAGGTGATTATTTATCACGAAAGCTATTTCAAGGTGGCAGGAATCGCGAATGAGCGCCGTTATTTCTTGTCAACGGTATGTACTGTGTATGTCGGATTTAGTCATGGTTATATTCCTGCGGTGAAACGCGGAGAGCAGTATCTAGATTTGGTGAACGGGGAAATGATCGACTATACTCCCGGCATGGAGTCGATGTATGCAATTGCAGATATCGGTTTTATCAATAAATCATATTTTGATTTATAACCGTTTAAAAGTTGTTAATTTATGCGGATATCGCTGTGTTTAATGGCAAAATATATTTTGAGGTATACGTTAAACATTTTGCTACAGGGATAGTATTGAATTTTGATTATATTGACAACAGGGGGCGTCAATGATATAATATCGATGAAAAAGAATAAATATTATTTTAATAATTTATAGCAGAAATGGTATTGAAAAATACTATATCGTGGGGGCATAATGAGAAAAGTTCAATGGTTTCCGGAAACAAAATATGTTACACTCGTTATATACATTTTTTTCTTTGCTGGTTTTGCAGTAGTAGTAATATCTGCAGCGTTTTATGGAAGAAATGTAGTATATATTGGTTTAGGCTATTTGGCTATTATGTTTGTCGCTCTAACAGTTACGGATAAAAAACTATATCCGTTATTTATGAAAGTGAATAAAAAACATATAAAAATTTATTACTATTTCTTTAATCATAAAAAAATGAAGAGGTGCGCTGTAAAAATAAGTTTTACGGAAATAGCTGATTTGTTTGAAACGCAACCGATAAAGGATCGAATTGAATTAGATCCAAAACGTGATATTATGCCGGGAAGTTATTTTGCTTTTGTTTTGTATTCGGATATAAAATTTACAGATAAATGCTATTTACAAAAAGACCTTGGTACTGCCGTTAAAAAACAAATATATGTAGATTACTCATGGAATACGCTTCGTAATAAAAAATTTATCGTCATTGACGGAAGTTACAAAAATTATAAGTATTTGCGGCAGTTTTTCGGTGTGGATAAATTTTGCGATACGCGCGGGATTGAGGAAAACAAAATTGCGGAATACGAAGAGAAATTACGTCAAGAAACGCTAACGGAGTCTATATAAATCTCGTTGATGAAAATAGCCGTTTCATTTTTGTAAGTTTTAATTTCTGAATAATGAGGTAGTAAGGATAAAAACGGAAATTATAGTCGGCGGACTAAAATTGTAATGCAAACGAGGCGTTAGGGCTCATAATTTAGATTTTTAAGGATATAGACGGGTAAGAAATAATTCTTATCCGTTTTTTTAATGGAGGGGAGCGACGAAAGCGGATAAAAAAGCAAATGAACGAAAGAAATTTTAATGCTATTGCAATTTATCTGTTTTTATTTGTGGATGTGTTCATAAATGCACATGGTTACGCGACAAATAATTATCCGATCGATTTCGTTTTAAAAATACTTATGTATTTGTCGGAAGAATATACTTTTACAAAGTGTCAATTAATTAGTTTAAATTTAAGAAAAGGGCAGATTGTTTTTAATATGGGTGGCGTAAATTATTAAAAAGTACAACAGAGTTGGAGAAAATGATTTTTATTGATATAAACTATCAAAATGTAAAATTTAATATATAAATTTCGATGATTGTCTACGCTTGATATCCGAAGATTGCATAAAATTGGGTTAAAATTTGTATATTGTGAATATAAACATAGAAAAAGCAAAAATATAAGTAAAAAAAATACAAAAAATAAAAAATATTGATGTTTACATAATGAAAATCAATTGACATTTTTTTTTATTTTTTGTTATTCTATTTATAGGTATATCGCGTGCGCGTAAGAAACGGTTTTTACGAGGAGATCGTACGCAAAACAAAAAGGGCGCCCTTTTTCATGTTTGCAGGCAAACATGAGCCCTTTAGTTGGAGTGTGGAGCGAATTTAATCGGTTCCGAAATCGGAGAGCAGCGTTAATTACCAAATAAGATGCAAGAGGGTTTCATTATGAAGATGAACACATGGCGAAAGTTACTTGCAGTATGCTTTTCGTTTGTTCTGTTGGGGGCGTTGGGACTTGCTTTCGTCGCCTGCAACGGCAACGGCGGAAAAAACGCTGCACCCGGACCGGAAACGGGTATGTATTATTATGACGCCGACGACGGCGATACATATTACATTACCTTGAGCGGCGGAAATAGCGTTTCTATGCAAATTAAGGGAGAGAGCGTTACGGGAGATTATACGCTTGAAGGCTCGAATTTTGTATTTGAATTGAATTCGCAGAAAACCGCTACTGCGACTTATGCGGAAAACGTTATTACGCTGACTTATGACGGTTCGCAGATGAGATTTCTCCGTATCGAAAGCTATACCGTCAGCTTTGAAACAAACGGAGGGAGCGAAATCAGTGACGTAAAGGTTACGAACGGACGGACCATAGCGAAACCTGTCGATCCGTCGCGCGAAAATTACGCTTTCCTCGGCTGGTACGCGGATGCCGAATTCAAAACCGCTTTTAGTTTTGATGCCACGCCGATTACCGGTAATACGACGATTTATGCGCGTTGGTCTGATAAACTGAACGGTTCCGCAGTCTATACCGTAGATTTCGATTTGAATTACGATGGGGCGGAAACGTTGCCCGCCATGCAGACGGTCGGCGGAAAGATTTACAACGTACCCGTTCCCGAACGCGACGGATACACGTTCTGCGGTTGGTGGATAAGCGACTATGAAAATGTAAATAAGCTTACTAATCTGTATGTTGACAACGTCTTTGAAGCGGATACTACGTTGTTTGCGCTTTGGCAGTCAGAAGAGACTTCCGCTATCGATACCCCGCTTGTTCGCGTAAACGGAGATTCGATCGTTTGGGATTCTGTAAGCGGTGCGGCTACATATGAAGTAGAGGTAACCGGACCGAACGGCGAAACGTTGATTTCCCGCCGTACCGGTGCGACAAATGTCCCCGTTGAATTTTCCTCGTCGGCGGAAGGTGAATATGTCATCAGCGTTCGCGCGATTGCCGCGGACGAAGCGAACAATTCTGATCTTGCCGTAAGATATTTTAACAATAAAGCGCTTGCTCGCGTTTCTCATTTCGAAGTGGTGGAGCCTTCCGTTCTGCTGTTCGGCGGCGTTGCAGGGGCGGAAAATTATAAAATCACCGTAGTGTGCGGCAATCCCGATCATAACCATACCGATTTTGATAACGGGACTTCAACTTATTTTGATTTTTCGAATTGTGAAATGACTGAAGGCGGCATTGCGTTCACGGTAACCGCTTCTGCGGCGGGACGCGCGACCTCTGTTTCCGAAACGTATTATTACAATCGTATTCTCGATAAAATAAATACATTCTATTTCGATGAGGAATCGGAAGTTGTCAGCTGGAACGCTGTTTCCGATGCTGCCGATTATTCCGTCAAGATTACCGCGGGTGAAAATGTATATACGTTCACCACGAACGGAAAGACGAGCGTTTCTTTAAATAAATATGACGCGTCCGTCGTGAATGTCGAAGTCGTACCCGTTACGGCAGGTTATAATTCTCCTGCCGCAGGGACTTATACGTTTGAAAGAAGCAGGCTTGCTGCGCCTGCCGATCTGAAAATTGCGGGCACGTTGCTCACCTGGACTGCGGTTGAAGGGGCTTCTTCGTATACGGTCATGGTTGACGGTCAAGAGTATTCCGATGTGAGCGAAACGCAGTTCGACCTTTCGGAAGTTGCGCTTACCAACGGCGTTGACTATGAAATCTGCGTCAAATCCGTGGGCGAAGAGAGTTCTGTTTGGAGCGATGTAATCACGGCGCAATATTATTCGATGTCGCCGTCTGTATACTATTCGACCGGGACATTATATTGGAATCCCGTGATCGGTGCGCAGAAATATAATGTAAAAGTGAATGACGGGGAAACCGTTACGGTCAATGCGGGCGAAGTGTCTTTGCCGTTGCAACTGACTATGGCGGGTAACAATACCGTTTCTATGCGTTATGTTGACGATGGTGGAATTACTTCCGCCTGGATCGATATTACGGTTTATGCGTATACCATTGAATTCGATACTCGCGAAGGGACTGCGGTTTCGCCTTTGTATCTTGCAATGGGGGACATCGTAACGCTTCCCGAGTCGACGCGCGACGGGTTTGAACTGAACGGTTGGTACAATGTTCCCGGCGGCGCGCAGGTAAACGGAGCGAGATTTGTCGACGGCAGTGCGTTTACCGCCGCGGGTAATATGATTCTGTATGCAAACTGGACACCGAAACCGTTTACGGTTACATATGATACTTCCGAAGGAACGGTTGACAGACCGAGCGATGAGGTAGTGTATACGGAAGATTACCGACTTGCCGTACCGACGAACGACGATACTTCCAAAACCTTTGTCGGTTGGTATGAACTGCCCAACGGACAGGGCGCGCAATTGACCGATGCGGAAGGTTACAGCGTTGCGCCGTGGGGTATGAAGGAAGACAGGACGGTATATCCTTACTGGATTTCCGTTTTTGAATTTACCATTCAGGATGAAGGGACTTATATCGACACTTATTCCGTAGTGGTTACGAGCGAAGCTTCCCGTGTTTCCAAGATCGTAATTCCCGAAACCTATAACGGAAAGAGCGTTTCGATCGTAGAAGGTTATGCGTTTTACAGATATTCGGGAATTAAGACAATCGAAATTCCCGATACTATCAAAATCATATATTACGATACCGCTTTTGAAGGCTGTACCGCTCTTGAAGCGATCAATATTTATGAGACCGGCAATGCGCCCGTACCTCTGTACAGTTCCGATAACGGCGTGCTTTACTACACCAGCGAGGTCGCTGAAGAAGGTAAATCGCTCGTTTATGTACCTGAAGGGCTGAAAGGGCATTATGTTATTCCCGACGATGTGAAGGCGATCGGACAGAATGCGTTCTCCAATGCAAGACTTACCTCTTTGACGATTCCTTCTTCGGTATCGCATATTGCGACGCAGGCATTTTATGAGAATAAATACCTGACCGACATTTATTTTGACTACGACGACGGCGACGAACTTATCGTCGAAGAAGGCGCATTCATGAATTGTACGGCTTTGAAATCGTTGACGATTCCTGCGCGCTTTAAGAATTTTATGCCGTCTGTCATCGGCGACAGCCAGGTATTTGAAAATATTTACGTGGCGGATGATCATGAAACGTATTCGTCCGTCAACGGTATGCTTTGTAATAAAGCAGGCGACACGATTCTTTACTGTCCGCCCGCCCGCCGCGGTTCGCTGCGTATACCTACTGGTATCCGCACGATTGCTGAAAATGCGTTCAGCGGTTGTAAATATCTTTCTTATGTGATTATTCCTAACTTCGTCACTTCCATTGGCGACGGCGCGTTTGCAAACTGCGTGAAGTTGGCAACGGTAACTTTCGCCGGCGGCAATTCCCTTGGCGAAGAACTTACGGTAGGCGAATCGGTATTTTCGAATTGTACTTCGCTTTCGCGCGTAATTTTTGAAGATAACAGCAATGTTGTCGTTTTGGGCAACAATACGTTTGAAGGATGTTCGAAGATTACTTCGATTACGATTCCCGCGACGGTGAAAGAATTGTCCCTCGGTGTTTTTGCGGGATGCTCTAACCTCGTATACGTGTACGTCAACGACGCTAACCCGTACTTCTCGGCAGAGGGCGGCGTCCTGTTCGATAAGAATCAGACCAGAATTTTGTATTATTCTGCAAATTTGCCGGCAACGAGTTACGAACTTCCCGAAACCGTCAAGACGATTGACGGCGGTGTGTTCAAAGACAATGTTGCGCTGGAAAAGATTATAATCGGCAATCAGATCGAAACGATCGGCGAACAGGCTTTCTACGGGTGCGTCAATCTGAGAAGCGTGGTGTTTGTAGACGGCGGTACCGCGGACGTTACCATCGGTGCTAGCGCGTTTGAAAATTGTTCTTCGCTGAAAAATATTTATGTAGCGTCTTCTGCTTCCGCGGAGGAGAGCACTTACGTTGCGAAAACTCCGGAAACGATCAAGACGATCGGTGAATACGTATTCTATAACGCGGCATTCTCGAATCTTATTCTCGGGGAAGGCTTGGAGGAAATCGGCGAATATGCTTTCGGAAGGACTCGCGTTCTTCAGTCGGTATCTCTGCCTGCTTCCGTGACCAAAATCGGCGCCTATGCGTTTTACGGTGCAAGCCAGCTTTCGGATGTTTCGATTGCTGATAACAGTAAATTGCAGTTTATCGGACAATATGCTTTTTCCGATACCTCTCTTCTTTCCTTTACGGTACCTGCGAGCGTGACGGCGATAGAATCGTATGCATTTGCTTATGCAGATCTTTCGGAAGGCTTCTTCTTTGATGAAGGACGTACGGAAGAGATCAAGCTCGGCACTTATCTGTTCAGAGGAACATATTTGCCGGCCATCGCGTTCCCCGATCTTTGCGTCTTTGCATATGATGATTCGAAAGGGTATCTTGAAACCACCATTGACGGCGCAAGTGAGCTTACGAGTATTGAGAATATGCCGACCAGCGATAAATACAGCTTTATCGACGGCGCGTTTTATCTCATGAAGAACGGTGTGCCCGTTACGCTGGATCACGCGATTTTTAACGATACCGATTATGTGATACCGAACACGGTAACGCTCATTATGGGCGGTTCGTTCACCAGTGTTGACGGCGGCACGGTCTCGTTCGCTCCGGGCGGCACGGAAAAACTGGTAGTGGAAACGGGCGCGTTTAACAACTCCGATATCGTCAGCGTTGCATTCCCTGCCCGCCTTGAAGAGATTGAGGATGGAGCGTTCCTCTATGCGCGTACTCAAACCGTAACTTTTGAAGATACGGCGGAAAATCCGAGCAGATTAAAGAGCATCGGCGCTCAGGCGTTTGGCAATATGGATAATCTTACGTCCATTGAAATTCCCGCAAGCGTCAAGAGTATCGGCGATAATGCGTTTATGCCCAGCTCCTCGTTCATGTCCGAAGGTTCGAAACTCGCGCAGGTGATTTTGCATGAGGGTTTGGAAAGCATAGGAAATTATGCCTTTGCAACCGATTCCGGCGAAGGAATTATGATAACCGAGCTGACGATTCCTTCTACCGTCAAGGTGATCGGAACAAATGCGTTTGCATTTGCCGGAAATCTTACGGATCTGACCATTGCCGAAAACAGCTGTCTTGAAATTCTCGGAACAGGTGCTTTCCGTGAAACGGCGATTTCGACAATTACATTGCCCGCAACGTTAAAAGGTTCGGAATATATCGAGTCTGACGGAACGGAGAAGCCTGACGGAAAACTCGGCGATTATTTGTTCTTCGGTTGTTATAAACTGTCAGAAGTCATATTTGAAGACGGATGTCCTTATATTACCGAATACGGCAACAGAGTGTTCGGAGACTGCACGGCTTATGCTTACATCGATTTCCCTGTAAACCTTCAGAAAATCGGTGATTGGGGTTCTTCGGGCGGCGCTATCAAGTCGATCACCATACCGAATTTCTTTGACGAAGAAACTTTCCTCAGCTTTGTTCCTTCGCTGACGGGCGTCATTGAATTTGAAATGGAAGAAGGGAATCCCTATCTTTCGCAAGACGGTGAAAACGGGGCAATTTACAACAAAGCTAATACCAAACTTTTATATTATCCCAACTGCTATACGGCGGAATCGTATTCGTTGTTGAGTACGACGAAAGAAATTGCGGATAATGCGTTTTATGAAAATCAGTATCTGAAAACCGTAACGCTCAACAACGGGCTGGAAGTGATCGGCGATAATGCGTTCGGCGTATCGGTTGACACGCATTCTACCGCGCTGACATCGATTTCCATTCCCGCTACAGTGAAGAGTATCGGCGAAAAGGCGTTTTTCGGTTGCGACCGTCTCGTAACGGTAACGTTCGAAAAGAATACGGACGGCAGTTGCGCTTTGACGGAGATAGGTTCTTCCGCATTCCGTCATTGTACGTCCCTCGTTTCCATAGATGTTCCCGACAGCGTTTCTGTTTTAGGTCTGAACGATTCGGTATGGGCGTTTGACGATCCCGAATACGCCGCGGCAGTGTTCTATGAATGCACCTCTTTGCAGAGTGTTTCGCTTCCTAACAATCTTACCGATTTGCAGAGCCTTGTATTCGGTAAATGCACCAGTTTGAAGACGGTCACGATTAGGGAAGGCAGTGCGTTGCAGAGAATCAGTCAGAATGCATTTGACGGATGCGGTATTGAATCGATAGATTTAACCAATGCTAAAAACCTTGCGGAAAGCTGCGATAATGCATTTTATAATTATAATAATCTTAAAAATGTAGTATTCGGCGAGGTCAGCCAGCTGATCATCGGCGCATACGTGTTCGCAAACAGCGCTATCAGCGAAATTTATTTGCCGAGCAACGTTGTTTCCATTGGCGACTATGCATTCAGCGACGTTGTAACGTTGACGGAAATTACGATAGAGGACGGCAGCCAGCTGCTCTCCATCGGCGAAGGCGCTTTCTACGGCACCTCGGTCAATGCCTTTGACTTTGATAAAACCGCTGAACTCGAAACGATCGGTGGATATGCTTTCTACGGAACGGACCTGACGGAAATCGCTCTTTCCGGAACCGTAAGCTATGTCGGCGATTATGCGTTCTACGGGTGTGAAAAAGTTACTGCTCTCACACTTTCGGAAGCGGTATCTTATATCGGCGATTATGCGTTTGCAAAAATACCTCTGATTGAAGAAGTTGTGATCTACGGTAACAATACTTCGGTCGGCAAAGGTGCGTTCGAAGAGGACAGCGCGCTTGCTTCGGTTGAACTCAAAGAAGGCGTGGAAAGCATCGGAAACTTTGCGTTTGCATTTACGTCGATTACGTCGATCACGTTGCCCGAAACGGTCGTTTCCCTTGACGGTAACCCGTTTGCCGGATGCAATCTGACCAATATCGAAATTCTTTCGGAAAATGCCGATCTTGTATTTGACGATGTTGAAAAGACATTGCTGAATGCGGACCAGACGTTGCTGTACTATGTGACGCAGGAAGCAAACGGTGCGTACATTCTCGACAGTAATATTACTTCGATCATGCCCGGTGCTTTTGCGGGTACGAACATCACGTCGATTACGCTCCCCGCGCACTTTACGACGATTGAGGAGGGCACGTTCCGCAACTGTACCGAACTTGAAAGCATTACGATCGGCAAGAATATTACAAAAATCGGTGAGTCTGCATTTGAGGGCTGCACTTCTTTGAGCAATGTAACGTTTGAAGCCGGCGGTATCAAGACAATCACTATCGGAGATAAGGCTTTCAAAGACTGTACGTCGCTTGAAACGATCGAACTTCCCGACAGGTTGAGAGACTATGTTGAGGTTGAAATTATCTATATCGATATCGGTGGCGGTATGCAGTTCCCGATCGAAATGGATACGGGAATGCCCGGAATCGGCGAATCGGCATTCGAAAACAGCGGATTGAAGACGATTACTTATGAAAAAGATGTGTCTGAAGACGTCAATACTACCGGATACGAATACGATACGCTCATGATCGGAGCAAGTGCGTTCAAAAACTGCGTCAATCTGACGAAAGCGGAATTCGGTTCTCAGATGAGCGGCGGACAGTATAATGAAGGTGTAAACGAATATATTCTTGGCGATTATGCTTTCTACGGTTGCGAAAAACTCACTTCTATCTCGCTTACGCCCGATCCCGAAATCGGATTTGAATATTCGTCGTCTGTCGGTGCGCACGCGTTTGAAAACTGTGTTTCGCTCACTTCGTTCACGGTGCCGAACAATCTTTCCAACTTCCTGCCCTACAGTTTCTATAACTCGGGATTGGAATCCATGGTATTGCCGTATTATGAAGATGTATGGACGGGCGAAACCATTGAATATTCCATAGAAGACTATGCTTTTGCAAATTGTAAGAATCTTGTTTCGTTCGAGATGCACGGATTGATGGGAATGATCATGGGAGATCTTTCGGCGCCTGAACTCGGCGCATATGCGTTCAAAGGTTGTACCGCGTTGAAGACCGCTGTGTTCGACGATATGTTCGCAATCATGGACGGGGCATTCGAAGATTGTACGGCGCTTGAATCGGTTTCCATCAAGTTTGCAGATAAGGGCATTATCACCGATCTGACGAACGGCGTGGTTCTGATGAGCAACGATGTATTCAAAAACTGCTCGAAACTTACCTCCGTGATTCTGACGGGCGATCTTGCAAGCATCGGTGCAAATGCGTTCTATGGCTGTACTTCGCTGATGTCGATCACGATTCCCGAAAAGGTCGTTACGGTTGCGGCTACGGCATTCAACGGCTGGACGGCCGAGCAGGAAATTCACGTGCCGTTCGCCAATGCGGATTCCGTACTTTCCGGCTGGAACAACGGTTGGAGTGCAGATGCGACGGTAGTATATGCGGCTTCATGAGTGAAATTTTAAGAAAAAAGTTTAGGACTTTCATGACGGTCACCGCTTGGCGGTGACTGTCATAGTCCTTTCATAGGAAAATCGGAGATCAAAAGGAGATTGTTATGAAGGATTCGATATTCAAAAAGTATTATGCGCGGTTAAGGCGTATAGGCGTACTGAAAGCGATTCTTTGGGGTGTTGCGATAGGTTGTATCGCTGCATTTATTGCGGCTTTTGCCACGTGGATGAGTTATTCCGACGGTTTTTTCCTTACGCTCGGCATTTTTGCGGGAGTCGCTGTTATTGCTGCGCTTATCAGTTATTTCCGCTTTTTTAAACCGACGACGAAAGACGTTGCGCGAAGAGTGGACGCGCTTGGGCTGGAAGAACGTATGATAACCATGCTCGAGCTTGAAAAGAGCGATGATTATATAGCCATGCGCCAGCGCGAAGATGCAAAACAGTCGCTGGAGCGTCTGGGAATGTCAAAGCTGAAATTAGGCGTATCGCTCGCATTGGTTTTAATGCTTTCTATAAGCGGCGTGTTCGGCTTGTCTATGACGACGGTCACCGGGCTGAGCGATCTCGGCGTTTTACCGAGCGGCGCACAGTTGATTGATGCGGCAAAGGATAAGAGCCCCGAAAATTTTGTGGAAATCAATTATTTTGCGATGGACGGCGGTATTATTTACGGGGATGACGAACAGACGGTCAAAAAGGGAGACTCCACGAGCGCCGTGATTGCCGTTCCCAATGACGGATATCGTTTTTATCGCTGGACGGACGGCTATCCTTATCCCGGACGAATCGATAAAGTCGGAGATGAAGATATAACGTATAAAGCATGGTTCCTGCCGATCGATGCCGACAGCTCGGAAGAAGTTCCGGGCGAAGACGAGGCGAACGATCAGCCGGGAAATAAAAAAGGAAACAGCAATTCCAATAATCCGGACGGTTCGGTTGTGGCTAATTACGATTATGTCATCGATTGGATGACTAATTATGAAGATTTGTTTCCCGATTATTATGAGATGGCCATGGAAGATCTTTCACAGAGCGAAGATTTTTCGGAATTATTAAAACAATTTATTGAGACTTATTTTAATGCATTGAAGTAAAAAGAGAGGAAGATACAAAATGGTAAACGAAACAGATATCCGAAAGTTCAGCAAGCAATGTGAGGACATCTTTGAACAGGTCGGACGCGATGTCATCGGACAAAAGGACGTAGTGGAAGGGGCGATCATCGCAATGATCGCCGGAGGCAATGTGTTGCTTGAAGGCGTTCCGGGCGTCGGCAAAACGAGGTTGGTGCGTTCTTTGGGACGCGTATTCAATCTGCCGTTTTCGCGTATTCAGTTTACGCCCGATCTGATGCCCGCTGACGTTACGGGAACTAATATCATCGTGAAAGACGAAAACGGTAACTCGCAGTTCCAGTTCCAGCCGGGGCCTATTTTCAGCAACATTATTCTCGCGGACGAAATCAACCGTGCCACGCCGAAAACGCAATCGGCTTTGCTGGAAGCCATGCAGGAACATACGGTAACCGTTATGGGCGTATCCCGTAAACTGAGCGACGCGTTCTTCGTACTCGCTACGCAGAACCCGATCGAGCAGGACGGAACGTACCCTTTGCCGGAAGCGCAGATGGACCGTTTCATGTTCAAACTGATCGTGCCGAATCCCGGCGTTGACGATCTTATGGATATCGTTAATATGACGCAAAAGACAATGGATGAAGTTGCCGACGCGGTATGTAGCGGCGAGGAACTTTTGGAAATGCGCCGCACGGCGAATCATATTCCCGTGGCTGAAGAGGTGATGCGTTACGCCATGACGCTGTGTCTTGCAACGCATCCCGACAGTGAATGCGCTTCCGCCGCGGCTAAAAAATATGTAAGGCTCGGTGCAAGTCCGCGTGCGGGACAGGCTTTGATTTCCGCGGCAAAGGTTCGCGCGCTCATGCACGGCAGATTTAACGTTTCTTACAGCGACCTTAATGACCTGGCTTATCCCGTTCTCCGCCACAGACTGAAGATGAATTTTGAAGCGATTGCGGAGCAGGTCAAAGCGGACGACGTCATCAGAATGGTCATTGAGGAGCTCAACGGGAAGAAACCGGAGAAAACGCAGACCGTTGCGCAGACGGAAGCGGCGACATCGCAGGTCGAAGCGCCGCAGTCGGAATCGAACGCCGATAAAAAGGGTAAGCGTAAATTCTTCGGGAGAAAAGAATGAAAGTTTCTTATCTAAACGACGCATTTTTTAACAGGCTGGAGACGCTTGCGCTGAATCTTAAATCGGAGCTTTCGGGCTTCTTCGGCGGAAAACATCTGGTAAAAACTTACGGTCAGACGGTGGAATTTGCGGACTATAGGGAATATATGCTCGGCGACGATATCCGCCGTATCGACTGGAATCTGTACAGCCGTTTCGAAAAGTATTTTCTGAAACTTTTCACGGATGAACGACAGATGCATATCCGTATATTTCTCGATTGTTCCGCGTCGATGGGAAAAGAATCGCCCAATAAAGGCGCTTACGCCGTCGCGACCGCCGCGGCGCTTGGCTTTCTTGCAATACATAACAACGATAAGGTATCTTTCAAACTGATGAAAAAAAATGTTTGCGAGGACACCAACGGTGTAATTTTCGGAAAGCAGACTTTCTTTAACGCCGTTAATCAACTGGAAAATCTGGAGTTTGACGGGGACACCGACATCGGTACCGCGATTATAAATTGTTCGGATATAGGCTCGAGCGACGGACTGGCTGTAATTATTTCCGATTTTTTTACAGACAGCGACTGGAAAAAGGCCATTGATTATCTCCTTTATAAAAAGCAGCAGGTAATTCTCGTTCAGGTTCTTGCTCCGGAAGAGATAGAGCCGACTTACTCCGGACGGGTGCATCTGATGGATGCGGAATCTGAAGATCTGGTCGATCCGAAAAATATGAAATTCAACATAACTCGCAGCGTACAGGAAGCTTACGATATGGCGCTTTCGTACCTGATAGACGAGTTAAAGACTTATTGTCATAAAAGGGACGTGGGCTTTATCACGGTACGTAGCGATAAGCCCATTGAAAAGATGTTGTTTGAGGAGCTTTTGAAGGTAGGGATTATGGAATGAAATGGTTAATACCGTTGGGATTTCTGGGGTTATTGGGACTGCTTGCGCTCCTGATCATCTATCTCATCAAACCCAATTATCAAAAGAAAGGAGTTTCCAGTACATATGTCTGGAAACTTAGTTTACGTTTCAGAAAGAAGAAGAAACCGATCAGCCGATTGCAGGATATTTTTCTGTTGATTTGTCAGGTTTTGGCAATCGTTTTTTGCACGTTTGCAATGGCGCAACCCGTATTGGCGGCGCTGAGCCCGGAAGCGATCGACAGAAAAATCGTTGTTATCGACGGTTCGGTAAGTATGCTTGCGGAGACAAACGGCGTAACGCGTTTCGAGCGCGCGGTCGACGAAGTCCGCCGGCTTGCGAAAGACGTAACGGGGAAAAACGGCGAAATCTCCGTAATTCTGGCAGGCGAAACCGCGCAGTCGATTTCCATACGCACGATGTTGGACACCTATTCCGAACTCGATACGATGTTTGACGATATGGCTGAAAATTACGAAGATTATTGCTGTCACGGTTCGGGCGATGTAAACGGCGCGATGAAGATAGCGGAAGAAGTGCTCGACGAAACGCCGGAAGCGGACGTGCTGTATTATACTTCGAAAAATTATTATGACGTCGGCGAAGTGGAAGTCGTCAACGTTTCCAATTCGAGCGAATATAACGTCGCCATTCTCGACAGCGTCGCGTTATTGGAAGAAAATTATTATACGTTTGCCGTCGACATAGCGAGCTATGGCAGAGATGTCGATCTCACGCTGTATTGTGAAGTATACGGCGTGAATTTTGAGGAAAATTCCGTAGTGAAATACAGCCTTCCCGTCTGGTTGGAAGGCGACGAGTCGCAGACGGTAAATTTTAATGCGGAAACGACGGGATCGAGCGGCGTATATGCGTATGATTACGCTTATATTTACGTGAGCGTGGACGATTCGTTTTATTACGACAATATGTTCTATATTTACGGCGGCACAAAAGAAACGATCCGCATTCAATATGCGAGCTCCGTTCCGAATATCTTTTTCCGCGGAAGTATCATGAGTATCCGCGAAACGTTGCGTTCCCGTTGGAATATAGAATACGTTGAGCTCAATACGGAAAATAAAGAACCGGAAACCGAGGGGTTTGACTTTTACATCTTCGAAAGAGTGTCGCCGAAGAGCATGCCGAAAGACGGAATTGTATTCTTTGTCAATCCGGAAAACGTGCCGGCGGGCTTGGGGATTAACGTCACGCAATTTGCTCGCACGGGCAATATGTTCCTTACGAAGACGAGCAATCACCCCATCGTGGACGGCATTATAGCGGAAAATATATTTGTTTCGCAGATCAGAAGCATGACGTTCAGCGACGATTACGAAATCCTTCTGACGTGTTACCGTACGGAACCCGCTTTGGCGGTTCGTAACGACGAAGACGGCAAGATTGTCGTCATGTCTTTCGAGTTACAAAACTCCGATGCGTCAATCACGCTGGAATTTCCGAAATTGTTTTTCAATATATTTGAATATTTTTTCCCGTCCACAATCACGCGATATAACTTTGAAGTCGGGGAAACGGTGCAGCTGAATGCGCGCGCTGATTCTCTTGCCGTGTCAGGGCAGGGAGAAGAGTTTACGTTGACGCAGCTTCCCTCCGAAATCAAATTGTCCGAGTACGGGACCTACACGCTGTCGCAAACGTTGTTTACGGGCGAAACGGTTGTGGAGAATTTCTATGTAAAAATACCCAATGCGGAAAGCGATTTTGTTACAATCGCCGATACGCTCGTCAATCCTTATGTCGAAGCCGTTCCCGAGGAAGAAGATTACGACCTGATATTATTCATCGCAGGCGCACTGGTATTCTTGCTGTTCCTGGAATGGTGGCTCAGCAGGCGCACACAGTGAGGAGGGGAAGAAATGTATAATTTTATCATCAGTTTTAAATATCCGTGGCTTTTACTTCTCCTTATACCGGCGATATTTTTCACGTTTTTCCATTATTTTCGGTCGGCGAAAAAGTATCGTAGAACGAGAAACCGCATTATTTCCATGATTTTACATCTTTGCGTCATGGTTCTCTGCATCAGTGTTTTTTCCGGGGTGCAATTTTTATACGACGTGCCGAATACCGATAATCAGATCATTTTGCTTGTGGATATGTCGGACAGCAACAACGAAACTACGGAAAAACGGGATACTATTGTAAAAGATATATTGGATGAAAGCCGTTCGCATTATAATATAGGCGTCGTTTTGTTCGGTTACGATCAGGTTCTTGCCGCACCGTTCAGTTATAATACCGACGATATTTACAGGCGTTACACAAACGCGCCGCTGCCGGATACAACGGCAACGGATATTGCTGCGGCATTCAATTATGCGAGAACGCTTTTCACCAATCCGAAAACGGCAAAGATTATTCTGATTTCCGACGGTATCGAAACGGATGGCGACGCACTTTCCGTTGTTCGGGCGGTTGCGGCTGAAGGCATACGCGTGGACACGATGTGCATCAATCGCCCCTTGACAGACGAAGTGGAGATTATCGGCACTACCGTTCCCGACTATAACGTCATCGTGGGCGACCCTTTTAAAATGACGATCAGTCTTAGAAGTTCCGTAGAAGGGGACGGGGTACTTACGCTTTATGATAATAACGAAGTAAAACAAGTTTTACCTGTCTACCTTTCGCTTGGCGATCAGAGCATTACCTTGGAACACGAATTCGATGCGCCCGGTATGCATGCGCTGAGTTTCGAAATTTCGAAAGATTCCGATACGTTTTTGCAAAATAATACTTACTTTAGTTATATCAATATCGCCGTGTTTGACAGATTGCTTGTGTTTGAACGCAATAACGGGGAATCTGCAGAACTTGTGAATATTTTAAAAGATAACACCGATTATACGGTCGATGTAATCAACATATTAATGGAAGAGGAAAAGGTTCCTACGACGGTAAACGAGCTGAGGGAATACGACGAGGTTATTTTAGTCAATATCGCCAATGCGGATATGCCGCAAGGATTCGACGAACTGTTACATAGCTATGTATATGAATACGGCGGAGGGCTCTTTACCGTAGGCGGGAACAACGAATCAGGCGAAGCGAACGCGTATAACAAAGAAGATATGGAAGGAACGCTGTATCAGCAGATGCTTCCCGTACAGGCGATCAATTATACGCCACCCATCGGCGTCGCATTTTTGATAGACGTTTCGCGAAGCATGTATGAAGGTTCTTCCGCTTCGGGAAAATCTTATCTGGAGCTTGCAAAGGAAGCGATTTCTTCCTGTATTCAATACTCTTTGAGCGAGCGTGATTATTGCGGTATTATTACGCTGGGCGATCCGCCTATTGAAATCTCGCCCTTGCTTCCCGTGCCGCAGATGTCGCGCATAATCGCGTCGCTAGAAAAACTTGAAATGAGTCTGAACGGCACGCCTTACGGTGCGTCGGTCGAAGCGGCCGGGTCGGCGCTTATGTCGCTGACCACCGTGGAAAAGCGGCATATTATCATCGTTTCCGACGGTGAACCGACGGATGACGGCGGTTATGATTCATACAGTAAGATCATCAAACGTTATGCCGACCTCGGTGTAACGGTGACCATTGTCAATATCGGGCAAGGCGGTTACGATACGGATATGGAAAACGCGGCAAGTCTCGGCAACGGAAGATATATCAAAATCAGCGATATTCAGCAGCTTACCAATAAAATGCGCGACGAACTTGAAGTTGATGAAATCAAGGAAGTCAACTACGAAACCTTTACGCCGGTCATTCGCGAACATACGTCGGTGGTCAGCGGTATTACGCAGGATGATATGCCTGTGTTGACGGGTTTCTACGGTACTAAGATCAAAACGGAGGCTACTTCCGTTCTGGTGGGCGAATATGTTCCGATTTATGCGCAATGGAAATACGGAGAAGGCTCTGTAGGCAGTTTCATGTGCGACCTGAACGGAACTTGGTCGGCGGATTTCATTCAAAAAGAAGCCGGCAGGCAGATCGTTAAAAATATAGCAAAGGCGTTGTTCCCGACGAGAGACATAAGGCCTTCCGAAATAGAAGTGAGCATGGATTACGGTAATTATACCACGATTATGAGCATTTACACGGATCTTAAGGAAGGCGAGCGGATCGAGGCGGTCTATATGAGCAATTCCTTCGGCACAGGCAGCGAGATAGTGACGCCCATCGAAATGAATCCCGATAACGGCTATACGCGCGCGACATTTGAAATCACTTTGCCCGGCGTACATGAAGTCATTGTTCGAAAAGTCGATGCGGCAAACAACGTGCTTGCCGAAACGACCGCATACCGTGTGTTTTCTTATTCGGCAGAATATGACGTTCTTTCGGAAAAGGACGGCGTGGCGTTTATGTCCGATCTTGCCGAAAAGGGAAAAGGATCTTCTTTGTCGGAAGTTTGGGAGGTCTTTGATGACTTTGAAAAGATCGTACACGTCATTTACGATCCGCGGCTGATCTTCTGTACAATCGCACTGGTACTGTTCCTGCTTGACATAGCGATCAGAAAATTCAAGTTTAAGTGGATTCACGAACTGGTCAGGGAACGTAAGAACAAAAAGAATATTACCAAATAAATTTTTTCAGAAATAAACGACATGGAAAAAATGAAAAAGAAATTACGAGTACTGGCGGGAATCGGTATTTTCGCAAGTTTGTTTGCTGCGTTGTTGCTGTTTTCGGGATGTTCGAAAAGCGTTTTGCAACGGCCAAACGGCTTATATGTGGACGATATTTCGCAAAGTTTAACGCTTAACTGGAACGAAACGGAGGATGCTGACGGCTACGAAGTGGACTTTAACGGGTATATCGTTGAAACCCGCGGAAATTTTTACTCGATGGACGATCTGGCTCCGGCAGTTTATTCTATCCGCATTCGCGCTATCGGCGACGGGGTCTTTACTTCCGATTCGGAATGGTCCGATCCCATCAGCTATACGAAAGAAGCGGATTCGGGATTGCGTTACAGAATCATAAACAATTATACCGCCTATGAAGTGGCGGGAATCGGTACGGCGGAAGGGAATGTCGTGGTGGACGATACTTATCGCGGCAGACCCGTCGTCAGTATTGCCGAATCTGCGTTTTCCGGTTCCGAAAAACTGACCGGCATCACGATAGGAAAAAATGTAACGACGATTTCGCGCCGTGCGTTTTCCAACTGCGGGATGCTGACGAGCGTGGTAATTCCCGAAGGCGTAACGTCGATCGGAGATTACGCGTTTCAGCGGTGTATCGCGTTGAAGAGCGTAGAACTTCCCGACAGTCTGACGGCGATCAGCGACTATTGTTTTGCTTCCTGCAAAGCTTTGGAAAAGGTTGAATTCGGCAATAACGTACAATCTGTCGGTCTCTATGCTGTCTCGGCCTGCGAGTCGCTTACCGAGGTGCAAATGCCCGATTCGGTGGTTACTGCGGAAGATTATGCCTTTTATGCATGTACTTCGCTTGAAAAAATACACATCAGCAACAGATTGAGCGAGCTTTCCCCGTATGTTTTCGATAGTTGCACGTCGCTCGCTTCCGTTGAAATCCCTTCGAGTGTAACGGCGATCGGCGAATATGCCTTCGCGCGTTGTTCTGCGTTGCAGTCAATCGTCATTCCCGAAAACGTTAAAACCGTGGATACCGCGGCGTTTTACGAGGATTCTTCGCTTGCCGATGTAGAAATCGGATCTTCCGTCGAATCGGTCGGGGTAGACGCCTTCTTGAATACGGCGATCTGGAACAGCGCTACGTTATTTGTATACGCCGATAACTGGCTCATCGGATGTAAAAAAAGTTCGTTCCCCGAAGAAGATACATTCGGCGTAACGGGTGAAACGATGGAAGACGGCGTGGTCGGTATTGGAGACAGCGCTTTCGCGAGTGTGCAGGGTATTGTCCGTGTGGAAATTCCCGATTCCGTTAAATATATCGGTGAAAACGCATTTTCCGGAATCGATTCGCTGATGAATGTGACGATCGGTAACGGTACGGAGAAAATCGGCGCTTTTGCTTTTGCAAACAGCAAACTTCTCAGCGATCTTACAATAGGACAAAGCGTAAAACAAATCGGTATGTACGGATTTGCAAATTGTCCAAAACTACAAGAAGTCGACCTGCCGGACAGCTTGGAAAAACTTGAAGTAGACGTCTTTTACAATACTCTTTTATGGAACAGTTCTCCGACGTCTGTCGTTACGGTAGACGGCTGGATCGTCGGTGTTGTGGATCCGCTTAATATTCAATTTCAGAATTACGCGTTTCCGGAAAGTACCGTGGGCGTCGCCGATTATGCTTTTTACAACGCGTTTGGGTATACGAACATCGCGATGAACGAAGGCCTGAAATATATCGGTAAATCGGCGTTTTATAACTGCGCGCTCTTGTTGTCTATAAACATTCCGTCTACCGTTGAGAAAGTGGAAGATTATGCTTTTTATAACTGCAGTATGTTGTCGCTGGTTGAATTCGACGGGGAAACTTCTTCTATCGGAAGATCGGCATTTTATAATTGTATGTCGCTTCCCTCGATAAAATTGCCATACGGAATGCAAAGTATAGGACCATATGCGTTTTACAATTGCACCGGGCTTGTTTCCGTCGATCTCGGCGGCGTTCGGACGATTGGCGATTGTGCATTTTACAATTGCGAAAAGCTGGAATCCGTAAAAATTCCAGATACCGCGGTTTCCATCGGGGCACACGCGTTTAATTCCTGTGATGCGTTGAATTCGGTTACGATCGGCAGGAATTTGGAAACGATAGGAAAATATGCTTTTGCAAACTGCACGTCGCTTACGGAAATCACGGTTCCGGGTTCCGTAGAGGAAATCGGGGAGCGCGCATTTTATCGTTGCACTTCTTTGAATACGGCGATTGTTTCGGAAGGAGTGCAAAAAATCGGGGATTACGCTTTCTTCGGTTGTACGGCGCTTGAAAAACTCAGTTTGCCGAGCAGTCTTACGGAAATCGGCGACTGTGCGTTTAAGGGTGACGGCAGCCTGAAAAGCGTTGTTTTGAGCAAAAATCTCACGAATGTCGGTAAGTATGCCTTCTACGGGTGCAATTTTCTTACGATCTACATCGATAAGGATGCGGTTCCATCAACATGGAATACCGTTTGGAACGTATCGTTCTGCACCGTTGTTTGGGACTGCGTAACGTTTGAAGGAGCGGTTCTGAATTTTTCCGGAGATGCGTCTTCTTTTGAAAACATAATCGCGGTGAATGAAATGTCCGCGCCTTACAGACCCGGGTATATTTTCGTCGGATGGAGCAGAACGGAAGGCGGCGAAGCGGAGGTTTCTATAGACGAACTTTCTGCTGCGGCGGACGGAACTACGTTCTATGCCGTGTGGGCAGAGCAAGTAAATAATTAATGAGGCTCAGGGAT
>CALVXL010000129.1 GCA_944369635.1 uncultured Clostridia bacterium | reverse complement strand
ACCGATATTGACGTCCGCCGCCAAAGGCGCATTCTTCACGCCCTTTTCAAACAGGAACTTGCGCGCGGGAGCGTCGGGCAAAGGCACGTAAATCTTTTGAGAAAAACGCCCCGACCGCATCGCAGCACCGTCGATATCCCACGGACGGTTCGTCGCGCCGAGCAATAAAAGATTCGGATTTCTGCCGACGAAACCGTCTATTTGCTGCAGAAATTCATTTACGCGCTTGTCGTTATGCGTATCGACGCCGCGCTGTCCGATGAGCGAGTCCATTTCGTCGATAAAGATGATGGCGAGTTTGTCTTTACGCGCCGTTTCAAACAGAGAATTGATGTTCTTTTCCGATTCGCCCACGCATTTGCTGACGATATCCGAACCCTTGACGGCGTAAAACGTGGCGCCGACTTCACAGGCGATCGCCTTGGCGATCATGGTTTTGCCCGTTCCCGGGGGACCGTATAAAAGCACGCCGCCGCCCGTCTTCTTGCCGTACGCCGCATATTTATCGGGATATTTCAAAGGATTGATCATGCGGGTGGTTATGGCTTTTTTTACGTCCTCCAGCCCCGCAATATCGGAAAAATGCACGTTTGGGATTTCCGCCGCAGCCCATGCTCTGCCGCCGTCTTCTTCCTTCTGCGCGCCCGCCTGCATATTGCCTAAATCCTTTTCAAAACGCTTATTTTCGATAGACGCCCCCACGTTTTCGGAGATTTCTATCAGGCGTTTTGCGCGTTCGAGCCGCGCCTTTTTTAGTTCGGGAGAAGAAAGCTTTGCAAGCTTTAAAAGCGTTTCCGCCGCCAGCATATAATTGCGCTTGGCAAGCTCCGCATTGCCCTCGTTTTGCGCGCGCTTTGCGTTTTCGTAATACATATTGAACTTATCGTTCAGTAAATTCAAACTGATGTCGTCCATTTTTCACAACCCGTATTTTTTTGCCCTGCGCAACCGGCTTCACACTTCCGAATCGATTTTTTTGCGTAATGCTTCCAATTCTTTATCGATAGCGTCGTCGCTGAATTCGTCCATGCCTGCCTGCTGTTCGATAAGGTCTTTGATCTCTTTGTCGTCTATACTGTCGGTACCGCCCTGCGCCGATTTGAAGGTGTCCTGACTGGTTTCCATGAACATATCCATCTGTTCCGCCTGGCGTTCCGCGTTGCCCATGGCGAGTTCGAATTGCTTTTGTACTTTGATGAATTCCTTTTCGTCGGCGAGTTTTGCCATTTCCTTGCTCAAAACGCTCATGCCGCCTAAAAATTGCTTCGTCATCATCGTCATATCTTTCATCTGTGACGTGATTTCAAAATTCAAAAGCATTTCCTGCGCGCGCTTTTGTTGCAAAAGCGTCATTTTATATCCCGTGAGCGCGAGATTATACTGCGCTTCGAGCCCGTTTTTCTTTGCGACTTTCGCTTTTTCGACAAATACTTTCTTCTGTTCTTCCAATGTGTTGATCTGCTTGTTCATCGCGTTGATGGTGCGCTTTACAAGCATTTTCTTTTCGATTTCCTTTTCCTGTTTACTCTTAAAAAGTGCCATTATTTCCACCTCTTTCTATTGATCTATCTTTGTTTTTTGCTGATAAATTTTCAATTCGTTCCGCTTCGTAAAAATATTTTTTTCTATATTCTTTAATTGTTCCTTCGCTTCGACCAATTCCGCAGACATTTGCTCGCGTTCAGAATTTTCCCTCTCAATCTCAATATTTCTTTTAATTACATATTCCTGCCATTTTTTAGACTTTATCGCTTTGATTGCGGAAATTATAATTCCTAAAATGAATATAAAAACAAAAGAACCGGCGCCTACCGCTCCACAACCCACCTTATTTGCAAAATCATTACTAGTATAAAAAACGCCGAATTGTTCACAGGCAATAGCATTACAGGTTATTAATCCTAAAACAGGACTAAGTAATAAAGCAATACCTATAAAAACAATAAACACATCCCAAAAATTTTTCCGCTTCTCCATAACGAAAAGCTCACGTGGTTTTTCCGGAATTGTCTTCAATTCATTGATTCTTTTTTCAGTTACCGCGAGACTTTCTCTAAGTTGCGTTATTTCAACTTCTAACTTTGAGATGCTACTTTGAGCGGTTTCATTTAATTTTTTATAAAACTCATCGATTTGTATCTTTTTATCTGTTTCGGCGAAACTAAACGCCTTTTTGTAACTCTCGCTTGCGCAGACGGCATTATACCGCTCGGGCGTAAGGTTGCCGAGCAGCATTTCAGGCGAAGTTGCACTGCATTCCGCCAAAAATCTGTCCCACCAAAGCTCCGCCTTTTCGGGAAAAACCGTAACTGCCGCATCCAGCATGGGAATTGCCGTGCCGAAATCGCTTTGCGCTATCCTGCTTTCTGCATTTAACTGCAAGTTTTGCGCCATTTCCGCGGTATTTTTCGTTTTTTCCGCTTTTGCACGTTCTTCCGCCGCTTGTATCCGCTTCATCTGCTCGGCATCGGCATATTTTTTCGCGTTGGAAAAATATTTGCCTTTGATTGCCGAAAGCAACCGCTCGTTTTCCTTTTCCGATTCGTAAAACTGCGTTGCGCTTAAACTTTCCTTTCTAAAAATCAGTCCCTTTTCTTCCGTGGTGTTCTGCGTTGAGAAAAACAACCCCAGCCACGCCTCGAAATTCACGGGATCGGCGTCTAAAACCTTATTATAATAAGACGTCGCCTTTACAAAATCGCCGTTTTCCCCTTCCTGTTTTGCGCGCATAAGCAAGGAATTGACCGTAGCGCCCGCGCCCGACGCGGGCGCAGTTGAAGACGAAGAAACCGCTTTCAATCTTTCTTCCAATGCTTTTTGCTGTTCTTCAAAAGCTTTCCTTTGCTCTTCTATCTGTCTGCGGATTTCTTCCGCTTCGTCATTCTTTTTCGTCAAACCGAATTTTAAGGAAAGCGCGTCTGCTATCTCTATTTCATATCCTCCGGCAGGGTATTTGGCAAGGTTTATCCCCTGCCCCCGCAAAAACGGCGGCAACGCGCTCGGCTTTATCCCCTCAAACACCGCACACCCCGCGCCCGATAGATTTTCGTCGAAAACGCGATCCCGAAATCTCGACCATTCGTTTTTCACCCATGCCGAATTCATATTCTCTTCACTCGTCGCAACGAGTATAAAAAATTTACAGCTGTACAGCGCTTTGAAAATGATCGGCTCGAAATCTTCCCCAATTCGGTCGCGCAACGTCACTTCCGAGAAAAACGTCTTGATCTTCCTTTTCGTCAGTTCGTCGTATATCCGCCGCGCGATCCCGCGCTCTTTCGTGGGATTACCCTCTTCGTCGGTCGACTTGAAGGAAATAAATAC
Organism: uncultured Clostridia bacterium; assembly: GCA_944369635.1. Lineage (GTDB taxonomy): Bacteria > Bacillota > Clostridia > Christensenellales > Borkfalkiaceae > UMGS775. Next base: position 461 of record CALVXL010000129.1, on the reverse strand, counting down.
GTCGAAGTCCTCTTCGTCTTCCAATCTTCTCTTTATATTCTTCTGCAGTCTGTCGATTACTGCCGCGCGCCGCTCGTAAACCTCTTTTTGTTCTTTTGTGGCGTTTTCCAACGCTTTCAAATAATTTTCGTCTTCAAGGATACTCTTTTTCACCGTTCTGCGGCAGGTCGGCACCCTCTTTTTCGTGCGCGGGTCTTCCACATATTCGATTCCGTATGTACTGATCGCAAGTCCCCAGAACGCTTCCGCGTCCGACGGGTTTCTCTCCGCAACCAGCTTGTATTCCGTGATCGCGCCGTCGAAATCGTTTGACAGGCGGTAGGCGTTTGCGCGATTAAGCGCCAGCACAAGCGCTTCGCTCTTTTCTTCCTTAAAATAATACTCGTTCCCGCAAAACGGACAGACCGCGCTTTTTCCGTCCGCCGCGTAATTCAATACGCCCCCGCACGTTTCGCAGGTCA
>CALVXL010000128.1 GCA_944369635.1 uncultured Clostridia bacterium | reverse complement strand
CCTTGGGCTGGGACTTTCCATTGCGGAAAGGATCGTAAAGCTGTGCGACGGAACGATAAAAGTAAAAAGCGAACTGAATGCAGGCAGCACCTTTACCGTGCGATTGCCGAAATGATAAAATTATTAGGAGACAAGACATGACGGAAAGAGAAAAAATGTTGCGTTCCGAGTTATATAAATCCTCGGATAAAGAACTTTGCGAAATGCGCGCAAATGCGCGCAGGCTTGCGCGCGCATACAACGCGACGACGGAGGAAGAAGGGGAAAAGCGCCGTGCGATTTTGAATGAACTTCTCGGTTCGTGCGGGAAAAATATCGGAATGGAGCTTCCCGTACGTTTCGATTACGGTAAAAATACCTATATCGGGGAAAATTTCTTTTCCAACTTCAATCTCACCGTGCTGGACTGTGCGGAAGTGCGCATCGGCAAAAACGTCATGTGCGGGCCGAACGTTACGTTCGCCGCGCCCGTGCATCCGCTTCTTGCGGAAGATCGCGTCGTGCGGACCGATGCCGACGGCACGGTTTTCGATTACGAATATGCCCGTCCCATCACCGTGGAGGACGAAGTTTGGATCGCGTCGTCGGTTACCATAAACGGCGGCGTTACCATAGGCAAGGGGAGCGTTATCGGATCGGGAAGCGTGGTTACGCGCGATATTCCCGCAGGCGTTATCGCTGCGGGCGTCCCCTGCCGCGTGCTGAGAAAGCTTACCGAAAAAGATAAAATGAAAATGCCCGACGATTAAACTTAATATTTAAATTCTTTCTTGACTTATAATTGAAAATTTAGTATAATTGAAAATAATCTAATAAAATTAATTCTTAATAAAGGGAATTTAAGGAAGTATTTTCAATTGTATATGGTGTTATAGTAATTGTTTTAGTAATAATTTTTTTAATAAGTTTTTATTATAAAAATAAGAAAAAAACTGAAGAATGGTTAAATAGAATTAACGAAGTCGCGTATACTCAAATTATTGGTTCGAATGGTGGAGAAAGCGGAACTATTGTTACGTATGGCAAGAGTGGGGCAAATATAGGAGGATTCTCTACTTCATCAAGTACTAAATTTTTAGTGGTATATTTTAGTGGAGAACGTGAAATTGTTACTGTTTTTGATAATAGTAAATTATGTAAAGAATATTTGATGAAATTAAAGAAATAATTATATATGATGTATGATGCAAATTGTTACATAAAGGTAACGGCGATCTATTTAGATCGCCGTTACCTTTATGTGTTGAGATTAAGCAAACTTATTGCATTTTTGTAATATATAAGTTCTTTTTCTTCCTTTGTCAAGGGGAGCGATTCGATAAAGCGGATGGTCGCCGCGGGCGTTTCCCACGGGCAGTCGCTGCCGAAGAGCACGCGTTCCGCGCCGAATTCGCGTATGATCTTTGTCGCGGTCGCCGCGTCGAATGCGTTGGCTATAAACGCCGTATCGATATAGGCGCTCGTATTTTTCAGATAAGTTAAGGTGTCCTTTTCCGTTTTCAGTCCGCCAAGGTGGGCAAAAATAAATTTCGCCTTGGGAAATGCGGCGCATATGTGCGCGGAGCGTTCGGGCGAAGCTTTGTAGGGAAGGGGATAAGCGGGATCGTAACCGCCGTGAAATACGGCGATAAGTCCCAGTTTTTCTATCTTTTCATAAAGGGGAAACGCCTTTTCGTCATCGACGAAAAATTGCTGGTATTCGTTATGAAATTTTATGCCCTTTATGCCGTTTTCCTTTAAACGGTCCAATTCGGAAAGCGCGTTTTCGCTGTCGGGGTGTACCGAACCGAAAGCGATATGCGTGCGGTTAAGAAAAATCGCAAAGTCGTTTACGTGTCTTTCCGTCCGCGGAGAAGCGGCAATGTTCAGCGCGACGAATTGCGTTACGCCTTCTTCTTTCATCAGGCGTTCGGTGTCTGCCAGTGTGCCGTCCGTGCAAGGGCGGATATGTATGGGCTTTGACAGGAGGTCCATCGCGTGCGCGGCAAGTTTATCGGGAAATACATGTGTGTGAAAATCGATCAGCATAATATAAAAAATAACGCTGCATTGCCGTTTTTGTCAAGTGTTTTACCCCCTTACGAGAAAACGATTTGCAAAATTTTTCGATATCGGTTACAATAGAAGCGAAAGGAGTTTTTATGATTCGCAGTATTTCGGAAAAAGATAGAGAATTATATTTGCAGCTTACGGAAGAATTTTATCATTCGGCGGCGGTTTTGCATGCTGTTCCGCGAACATATATGGAAAAAACGTTTGAAGAAATCACGTCTTCCGGCGTTTATGCGGAGGGATTTTTTATCTGTGACGGGGAAGAGGTGTGCGGGTATGCGCTTATCAGCAAAAGTTTTTCCCAAGAAGTGGGCGGCAAGGTGGTTTGGCTGGAAGAAATCTATCTTCGCGAAAACAGCCGCGGCAAGGGACTGGGAAAAGAATTTTTTTCTTTTTTTAAGAAAAAATACGCTTCGGCGCGGCGGCTTCGTTTGGAAGTTGAGCCCGACAACGTAAAGGCGCAAAAGCTTTATGAAAGCCTTGGTTTTCACGAATTAGGCTATAAACAGATGGTTTGCGATAAAGCAGATTAAAAATCGATCAGCTTTTTAATGCGTGTAATGAATGCGGGGCGCGGCAATTTTGCCGCGCCCCGCATATTATATTATACGTTTTCAACGTCCGTAAAAAATTTTTCCAAATATTTCGCGTTTTCCTGCGCGCGGTCGAAAGATTGTTCCGTCAGCGGCGAAAGAGAGGGATTTTTGCACCGGAAACCGCAACTTCCGTTTTTGTCGACAAGTATTTTTTTTGCCGTGCAAAACGTTTTTTCCGTGCGGTAAAAAGAAAGGAAAGCTTTAACGTAAATGCGTTTACCTGCGCCGCAGTTTTTACAGGTCTGTTTTTTCTTCATAAATTTGTGCGTCCTTTTCCTCTTCTAAAATTTGTCTGATTGCCGCGATTTCCAAAAAAATATCGTTTAACGCGCGAGACGCGCGGCGTATTCTCCTTTGCCGTAATGTTAATCGGTTTGCCCAATTTTCACAGCTTTCTTTTGTCGTAGTAAGCCTGCTTTTAGCTTTACATCTGCCGCTTTTCGAAGGGGTAAAACGAGTTACGCCTTTAAAATAAAATCTTTCAAAATATCTGCACTTGTCGCATGTTTTTG
>CALVXL010000127.1 GCA_944369635.1 uncultured Clostridia bacterium | reverse complement strand
ATAGCGTTGTTTTTGCCCATTTCCGTTACGAAATCTTCCATATCGATGGTGATTTTCGTCCAGGTGTCGGACATAAAGCGATAATTGTAGTCGAGATTGTTAAAGAAACTGAAACCCACTTCCGTGCCGTCAGCCGCGTCTGCGTACAGCCATACTTCCACCAGATCGTATTTTGCATAAGTTTCAAGCGAAAATTTAGGAATAAGCGCAATATTGTGCCATTTAGCTTCCGTCGAGGTGAAGCTCACGTAATCTCCCGTGTATGCCGCCGTCGGATCGCCCGCTTTGACTTCCATGGGACAAGACGTGCTGGTCTTGATCTGCGTAAGCGCGGAAAGGATTGCAGGATCGAAGATCGTGCCTTCCGCGATCTTTTCGTCTACCGTGAAATCAGCCGTTACCGTCTCGCTGTTGCCGCTTTTATCCGTTGCACTCACTTTGATGCGGTAATATCCCGCCTGCTCGGGCGTAAAGGTATACGTTCCCTCGCTTTCCGTAAGATCTTCCACTTTGGTTTCCGTATCGCCGTCCACGAAATACACTTCCACCGTCTTTTCCACTATCTGGCCGGAAAGATCGCTCACTTCGATCCCCGGAAGGGTATACGGCGTTCCGACTTCACCCGTAGAAGGTTTTGAAATCGATATGGCGGGTTTGCCGTGATCGACCACATTCAGGGTAACCACACTCGTCTGTTCCTTTTTGTCGTTGATTTTCGCCGTATAGGTGATGACATATCCTTCGATATCGGTAATGTCGAATTTGCTTTCAAAAACCGATACGTTCCCGCCGGCCTTGGTCTTGACCGACGCACTGACACGGTAAGTGTTGCCGTTTTCGTCCTTTACTTCTTTGAGTGAAATCGTGTAGGTGCTGCCCAGCTCTACCTCTTCGGTCTTGCTTTCGGGAAAATCTACCAGCTTCACTCCTCTGTTACATGCCGCCGCACTGATTGCACATACGGCAATCAGGGCGGAAAGCGCTAGCGCTTTCAAAAATTTTCTCATATATCCCTCCTTTTCAGTTTCTGAACTCTATTCTGAAATTATCGAAGAAAAATTCCCTGTCCACAGAGCTGTCGTCCTTATAATTCAAGAGGAATTGTCCCGGATCTTTCAGAAAATTCGGTTCTTCTTTCAAAATGTCGGTAATTTTGTATTCGTAACTCGTCCATTGTTTCGGCGCACAGTTGTTCGACGTGGAAAGGAACGCCTTTCCGTCCGAAGCGCGCGTGAAGTCCAACGGAAAATTGACGGCGCTATCGGTATTATTGTAAGTTTCGAAACAAATATACGCATTTTGCGCCGCAGCTTCGCTCATACCGTTCAACTTTGTCGCCTGAATGAGCACCTCGGAAATGCGGAAATATTTCCAATATCCCGTATTCACGCCGTTGAGAACCACGCGCAACACTTTGTTCCCGGACGGAGCGACTAAACCGTATTCCGCAGCGTTGACTACTTCCACGGTGCTCGGGTTGTCGTTTGCCACCATGTACTGCTGATACAGCAATTCAAAGTCGGCGATTTCGTTTTCGCGCAATATGATTTCAAATTCCGTAGAAGATTTTTCGTCCTTTTTCACGAGCATGATATTGTCGAGATAATACTTGGGCGTATCCTCGGTAACGTTAAGGGAATGCGCGTTTTCAAACATGAAATACACGCCCTTAATGTCCGTAATATCCGCCGTAATCGCCAGAACGGACGCTTCCACCTGTATGGTGCAGGTATTCCAGCCGGGTTGCAGAGTAAATTCCTGATCGCACACGCGGTTGATGCTTTCGATGCTGGTAACTTTGGAAACAAGCCCCGCATTCATCGTCTTTTCTTCACCGTTCGCGTTGTAGATATCGAAGGAAACGTAATCGACGTAGCTGAAATCGGAATAATCGAACTGAAAGGTATCCGACTGCGTGGGAAAATACACCAGGGGAAGAGATCCCGCCCCCGTCCAGCCGAGCGGATCGAGCCTTGCAGACTTTTCGCCTTTGGAAACGTACTGGCTGTCGCTGTTTAAGCTGATTTTTCCGAATCCGTTCATAAACCGCGCGAGCTGCAGATCGGGCGCCCAGCCTTCGAAATTATTCAAAAGCACATCCTCTTTGAGCGCGGCGTCGGGATCTTCGGCGGGTTTTTTGCACGCGCCCAGCGTCAATACGGAAGCCGCCGCCATTGCCAGCGCAACCGCTTTTATCCATTTTTTCATTCCCTCACCTCTAATTATCGTAAATAACGAAATCTTTCACGTAAACCGTCTGCGCTTCGTGCGGCTCTTTCACGCTGTCCGTAAAATAGAGTATAAAGCGTTCGAGCGATTCGTAATTGGTCCAATCGTAACTTCCGAAACCGCTCACTTCCAGCACGTTTTCGCCGGGCGCGAGATCAACGGTCAGAATCGTAAGGTTGATGGAACTGCCTTTGAATTTCGCCTGCAACATAAACGGAATCGCTTTGTCCGTCGGATTCACGATGCGAAGCACGATGCGCTTGGTATCTGAAGAAACGCTCTTTATCACATCGTCGGTAAAATTCACGCTCTGATGTTTTCCGTCCACCGCGCCGAGCGTAAGGGCGACGAGTTTACCGCTGAGCGACGCGTCCACATCCGACGCGTTCACGAGCTCAACCTTTAGCGTACAGGTGTTTTCCGTAAAGCTGCCGACCAGATCTTCCGCCTGACGTATCTGCGTTTTTCCGCCTACCCTGTAATCGAATTCCACCAGCTCGCCGTCGATCGTAACGCCGAAATTGATATTGTTCTTTTCCGCAAGATCGATGGAAATTTCATAGATCTTTCCGTTTCCGTAAGCTTCGCCGTTTTGCAAAACCTCTCCTTCGGAAAGAAGATCATAACCGTTGTTGACATAGACTTTATACGTGACGTGCCCGTAATTGTCGTCTGTCGCGTCCATCACGCACACACCTGCAGGCGTTTTAGCGAGCTTTGTCAGATCGATAAGCGCGTTCCGCGCGCCGTAAAAATTTTCGGAAGTGGAGGAAACGCGCGTTCCCGTATAGATGAGCGAAGAAATATTCCGCTGCACGTTGTCGGTATCAAATCCCAATGCCGCGTAAGCGTTTTGCAGATCGTAAAAGAGTTCGTATTCCTCCGCGCCGTCGCGAATGGCTTCCAGCCGCATGGACGCGAGAGGTTCGTCAAGCCCGTAAGGCGAACCGGGATAAAAGAGGAAGCCGTCGCCGTTCGCTTCGGGATAACGCGCGGAAGTCTGATAATAATCTTCGATCGGCTGATAATTCGTGCCGTCGTAACGCGCGTAGACATCCACCGCCCAGAAGAAATTGCCGATCACGTCGTACTCGCTCATCATCCAGCTGATGGAGCGGGCGGAAATCAGCGTATCTTCCAGATGATACCCCGCGTAAGGCGGGCGGGGCGTAACGCAGGTATACCACCAGCGCTGTTGCTGGTCGTCGTACTTTTCCCGCGAAGTGGCCGAATCGTAATCGTCTATCTTGGGACAGAAGGTTTCCACCCCCATTTCTACCGCCTGATCGGTCTTCGCCATGGAAACGATAAGCGGGAAATTTTCCAACGATGTTTTGAGCTGTTCCACAAATTCGGGACCGGTCTCGGGATAACGTTTCGCCAGCGCGTCCAGATTGTTGAGGCTGGTCGTAACGGCGGCGTTGAAGTCCTCGCATACGTACGGAACGCGATCCATCAGTCCGAACAGATCGGGCTCATCGATAAGCCCCGTAGAGAAAATCGCACGACCCATCATGTCGAAACCCGTTTCCAGACTCTTTTCCAAAACGCAATCGATGTATTTTGTAAGCATGTTGCGATCGATGGTCTTGACGTTTTCGCGGGAAGCCGTGAAAGCCGGGATGTTGAAGTTGCTCATTTTGGGGTTCTGCAACAGCTCATAAGCCCTATCGACATACATCCTCATATCCTCTTCCGAAGTGGTGAACTGCGAACCGTGCATCACCGCTCCCGGAGAAATGCGGTATTCCGCCATCTTCTCAATGTAAGCGTCCAACATGTCCTGCGTGCTGTTAAGTTCCCCCAAATACTGGTGGAACGTGGCGTTGAACTTGGACTTGGAATGCGTCGTCTGGCTGACAAGAAGATCTTCTACCGTCAATATCACGGGGATTTCGGTAACATTTTTGTCGCAGGTGATCTTCATTGTGCCGTTGTACACGCCCGCCGCCTGATCCACGGGCACGTTGAACGTGATGTAAAGCCCCTGATTCTGCCCCGCGGCGATTTTGTTTTCGCCGTATTCTTCGGCAGTTTCCACAGGGAGAAGCGCGTCGGGATACCACCCCGTCGGCGCGCCGTTTTTATCGTACACGTTTTCCACGAGGATATATTTTTCGTGGTAAACGCCGATGTTTTCCTTCGCAAAGGTCGCTTCCCCTCCCGAAAGCGTCAGATCGGAAAGTTCCACTTCATACGAACCGACGTCCGCGTTTGCCGTCATGATGAGCTGCGTGCTTTCGTATTCGCCCTGACACGCTCGTACGCGCACTTCCGCCGCTTTACGCACGGAATCATACATTTCGTATTCGTCGCGCAAAATCTTTTCCGTAGCGTATGTGGACCAGAATTCCACATCTTCTTCCGCGTATCCCGCATCAAAGTTGCCGATACTCAGCGTACCCGCAAAAAGCATAGCGGACATGGCGAATGCAAACAGCTTTTTTGACGGTGCAGTCCTTTTTATTTTCATTTTCTCTCCTTATAATCCGGCCTGGTTGACGGCGCTTAAAAATCTGCGCGAACCGTCTTCCTGCCAATAATTGATATCGTCGTAAAAGAGCTTTTCCGCTGCGGAAGAATAACTTCCCGCGCTTTCTCCGTTCAAAAACCGATAACCGGGGGCGTCCGCACAGGATTTGAATGAAGAAAATCCTCCGTACAAAACCAGCGGGAACGACTGCTGCGCGGGCAGCATATCGATTTCCGCCTGATAATCGTTAAAATATTCCAGACGTTCCTTCTGCATGGGCGAAAGGCTTTCAAACAATTCGGGATCTTTTTCCTTGCAATCGTAATCGAAAGGCAACGACGCGCCGCGCGTGGATTCGATGTAAATTCTGTTCGCCTTGTCGGTAGCCATGTAACGCAAAAAGTCGTAAGCCACTTCCTTGCCCACCGCGGTTTTGGGAACGACGGCGTTATGTCCGGGCCCGATTGAGTAAACGGTCACGCGCGCGGCGAGAACAGTATCGAAATCTTCCTGCGATACGTCGTATCCTTCTCCTTGCAGCGCCGTTTTGCCCGCGTCGATTGCGGTGATCAGCGCGGAAAGTTCCGCGTCGTCCTGTATGGTTTCGGTTTTATCGATGATACTGCTGATCACCGGGGTTTTCATCAGCTTTACGGTATCGCAGTATCCCTGCGCCGCTTCCAGACCTTCGCAGAAGCTGCGCATTTCGTTATCGAACCAATCGCCGTTTGCCATGAACAATCCCTGTCCCATGACCAGCATATTCTGAACCTGGCGGTACGCTTCCCTTCCCGAATTCGGGCTGAGATAGGTATACCCCGTATCTTTTGCCATTATATCTTCCAGAACGCTTAACGCTTCCAGTCTGCCCTGCTGTTCCGTAACGACGGCGGAAATCGAATTGGTATTTACGTCGTAGCCTTTATAAAAGTCGGAAAAACCCTGCGAGCCTTCATATTGCGCCCACCAGGTGTATAGCAGATAGTTCGTATAAGCAGAAGAGCCGTACGTTACCAAAGTATAGGTGTTTTCATAACTTTCATACTTGGAAGCGGTGCTGTTTTTATCGTGCACGGTCTTCATGATTTCGATCAGTTCGTCCGTAGTGTTGGGCACTTTCATGCCGAGGCGGTCGATCAGAAGATCTTCGTTGTAAGCAAGCCCCGTCATGCCGCTCGCATACGTCATGGTATAATAAACGGGGTCTTCCCCTTCCTCCACCGAAGGGTCGATGTTTGACTGTCTGACGGAATCGTACATCTTTTCCGCCACGGTGATATCCTCGCCGGGGACCTGCGCATTGTAAACCGTTTCGGTAAGATCTTCCACTTTCCCGTTTTCTCCGAGATATTTATTCAGATTCTGCCCGAAAATGATTTCGAATTTATTCGTGGATGCCGAGCTTTCCAGCATGCTGCCCGCATAATTTTCCACTTCGTTCGGAGTAACGGCCGTCTCAAGGTTGGGATATTTTTCCTTTACCCAGTCTTCTTCGGCAAACGCTGCAAGTACATCATCCAGCCATTTCGTACCGTAGCCGGCGTTATAAATATAAACTTCCAGCGTTTCGGGACTGCTTGAGTCGACTTTGCTCTTGTTGCAGCCGGCAAACGCGAAACAGGACGTTCCGATTGCGACTGCAAGTATTGCGGTGATGAGTTTTTTCATATTAATCCTCCTCGAATTATTTTCTATTATCCTTTTAATCCGCCTACGGCGAAATTTTTCATGATGACGTCCGAAAAACAGCAGAACGTAATGAGCACGGGAATGAGCGAGATGACCAGGGCGGCAAAATACGCCGTGGAATACCCTTCGCGCGGAAGCGTCCTCGAAACACCGTAAAGCCCCGATGCGATGGTCGGAAAATTCGGCAGATACAGCAAAACGTCCATGTATTCGTTCCATGCGGTGATGCCCGTCAAGATGCCCAGCGTGATGACCGCCGAAGTCGCCTGCGGCAGCATCACTCGGAAAAACACCTTGGAATGGCTTGCGCCGTCGATAAACGCCGCTTCCGCATAGCTCCACGAAACGTTTTTGAAAAAACCGTACATGACGAGGAAGTTCATACCTATGCCGCTGAAATATTTCAGAATCGGATAAAACGGCGTGTTATAAATATGCAGCGTGTCGTTGACCAGTTTGAACGTTGCGCCCGTCGTTCCGACGATGGGCACGGTCATCGAAAAGACGATGACGGCGAACATCACGTTGCGGCCTTTGAAATTGTATTTTGCCAAGGCGTAACCGGTGAAAGCGCTCGCCAGCACCCCGCCGAAAATGCGCACCAACGTATACCAGATACTGTTGAAAAACATTCCGAAAATATTCGTGTCGTTATAGGTCAGCTTCTGAAACGCATAGGCGTAATTCGACCAATCGAGTTTTTTGGGAAACGCGAACGGTTTGTTGAGAACCAGATTGATTTCGTAAACCGTTTTATCCTGCAACGAATTGATAAACAACCATACGAACGGTAAAATCAGCGAAAGTGCGTAAATCAGAAAGATGACAAACACAAAGCCGTATAAAACCTTTTCGGGCGCCGTGCGCTTGTAAAGAACGGCAGCCTCTTCCGAAACATTTCTTCTCCGTAATTTTTTCATGACGCACCTCTCAATATTCCACCGAGGGAATTTTTTCGAACAGCCAGCGGATTGTAAGGATAACGGGCATGCTCACCAATGTAAAGATCAGACCCGTACAGGATACGAGCCCGTAATTGCCCGTGCCCCCGAGTTGTCCGCCGCCGTACACCTGCTTGAAAATCCAAAACGATAACGTAGTTACGTTATACCCGCCGTCCGGATGGAACAAAAGAATCGGTCCGCTGGCGTTCAGAAGCCCCGTCAGCAAAAAGACGAGCAATGTGGAAAGCGACGACCAGATCAGCGGAAGAATCAGAAAAATTAGTTCCTTAAACGTCGGGCAGCCTTCCAGCTTTGCCGATTCCAGCACTTCCACGGGCACGCGCGACATCGCGCCGCCGATCAGAATTACGTTGCTGCAAAACCCCGTCCAGACGCTGTAAACAAGAATGGCGCGCGTCGCGGTATCGGGATTCATGAGATATCCTTCCTGCGGCACGTTTACGCCGAGACTTTTTAAAATAAAGCCGAGCGGTCCGGTAGGCGAAATCATGTTCGAATACACCGTCGTAAGCGCCACGCCCGAAATGATCGCCGGGAAAAAGAAGATGATCCGAAACGCCCGATATCCTATTATCCGCTTGTAAATGAAATAGCTGATGATAATGGAAAGCGGAAATATTACGAATATGTTTGTGGCGAAATATTTCAGCGTGTTGAGAATCGCCGTGCCTATGGTATCACCGTAAGGCGATGTCAACTGATCCCAAAACAGCGTGAAATTTACAAAACTCCACTCCCCGCGCGTATTCTGAAAGGCGAGCACAAACGAACTGATGTTGACGTAAAGCCAAAATACCAGCCAGTTCAGAACAGGCAGGCACAATATACCGATCAAAAAGATCGCTTGCGATTTTTTGAATGTCTTTTCGCTCTCTCTTTTCTTATTTTTGCGCGTGAACTTCAAGGAAAGTTCGTATAACATATCGCCGATACGGTTTTTCAATGAACGCGCCGATTCGGCTTCCGTGTTTTTGTTTTTCTTTATCATTTTCTGGACCTGCTTTTCATTTTGTACTTTCAATATAGCACACCCGACTGGCGCGGTGTTATTGTTATTTTCTTATAAATTTATAATATCTTATTATTTTTTACTATAATTTTGCGTAAAATATTAAAAATTACAAGTTTATTACAACTACTTCATCATAGTTTACAATAATTTTACAAAAACGTTGCAATTTTAAAAATTTAATTGTATAATACAAATATGAATGAAATCAATCACGCCAATTTAAAAAACCCGATCACGTTGGAAACCACCCTTCCGCAAAGCGTTTTCAACATCACGAAACTGTACAGTACTTTTTCGTATTTCTATTCCCCGCGCTACGCATTCCGCGGCGAAAGCCACGAAGCCTGGGAATTTATTTTCGTGCAATCGGGCGAAGTCGTTGTGGAAACCGACGATTATACGCAGACATTGAGCAAGGGGCAAGCCTTTATGCACAAGCCTTGGGAATTTCACCGCATCAAAGCCAACAACACGACTTGCCACGTGATGTTTATTTCCTTTTCCGTAGACAACGATGACGAGCTTTATAAAATAGCGGGAATTCCTTTACAACCGAACAACACGCAAAAACAATATATTTACGATATCGTGAGCAACGGAATCGTTCTTTTTGCGGGCAAAAACAGCGTGCCGCCGAGAAAAGGCGGCGAAAGCGAAGGTTTTGCCACCAATCAGACGGTAAAAAATCTGATCGAACTGCTTTTAATCGGCTGCATACGAAATCTGGAAAGCAAATCGCAGAAAAATACCGCGAGCACGCAGGCGGAACAGGCGATCGTGAGCTACACCATCGATTTTCTCAACGACAACCTTACCAAAAAGCTGTCGTTAAAAGATATTGCAAACAATCTCGGCTACAGTGTGTCGCATATTTCGAACATCTTTAAAAAAAGTATGAACATTTCGCTCATCAATTATTACATCAAATTGCGCATCAAACGGGCGCACGAACTGATCGCCGAAGGAAAAATGTCGATGAAGGAGATCAGCGAATATCTCGACTTCGATTCCGTGCAGTACTTTTCCACGCAATTCAAAAAGATCACGGGGATCACCCCCACGCAATACGCGGCGGTGATCAAAATGAAAAACTGGCATTTCGATCCTTTGCAATAAACCGAAAAAAACTCTTTTTTCTTCCGTTCTTCGCCCCGTACCCGTAAAATTCATTTAAAAATAAAGCCGCGCCGCTTCGGTCTGAACCGAAGCGGCGCGTTAAATATACTCTTTAAACGTTTAAATTTTTTTCTTTCAACAAGATTAGTTGCGCTTTGAAATCCCCGTAATCCGGTTGCGGCACATAGCCCCTGTACATAAGGTCGGCGCCCGTGCGGCTGACGCCTTCGCTTAATTCGTATACCGCGCCGTCTTTCAGCCCCTGCAGTTTTATCGGTTCTTCGAAGATATTCGGAACTGCGCGCTCTTTTACCATCAGCACGACGCTTTCGCGCTTATCTTTCGAAACGGCCTGGAACGAACAGACGTTTCCGTCGCTCAGACGGTAAAAATCCCCGTACAATGTAATTTTCCGTATTTTTTTATAAAAAGTTATCTGGTCTTTTATTTCGTCCCTCTGCGGTTCTTTTCCGAGATCCAGTTCGTACCCGAACACCCCGAAGCACGCCACGGCAAACCGCGTATACATATCGCACACCCGCCCCGTCTGATGATTCGGCGTTATGGTTACATGCGCGGAAATGCAGGACAACGGGTATGCCAAAGACGTTCCGCCCTGTATTTTCAACCTTTCGGCGGCGTCGGTATCGTCGCTTGTCCAGATCTGCGGAAAATAACAGAGCATTCCCAAATCGAATCTTCCGCCACCGCCGCTGCAACCTTCGAACAAAACGTCGGGATACTTTTCGAATATGCGGTTCAATACGGAATACAGCCCGAGCGTATATTCGTGGCAGTACCCCTTTCTCGGCACATCGGAAAGATAGCGGTTCATGTCCCATTTTACGTATGTTATTTTTCCATCCGAAAGATATTCGTCGAAAACGGATACGATAAAGTCCTGCACTTCTTGCCGCGTAAGATCCAATACGAGCTGACACCTGCCTTTCGACGGCGCTATTCCTCCGACCCTGATTACCCAATCGGGATGCGCGCGGAATAAATCGCTGTCTTCGGAAACCATTTCCGGTTCAAACCATAAGCCGAACTGCATTCCCTTTGCGCGGATCTTGTCCGCCAGCCCCGCAATGCCCTGCGGAAGTTTTTTCAAATACGGTTTCCAATCCCCCAGGCTGCAGTTGTCCAGATCTCGTTTGCCGAACCAACCGTCATCCAAAACGAAGAGTTCGATGCCGAGATTTTTCGCCGTCTGCGCGATGTCAAGCAATTTTTCCTCGGTAAAATCGAAATACGTCGCTTCCCAGTTGTTGATAAGAACGGGGCGGTCTTTTTTCGCCCATTTATCGGAAATGATGCAGGTATTGACAAAATCATGAAAATTGCGGCTCATCTTTCCCAACCCCTCGGCGGAATACGTAAGCACCGCTTCGGGCGTTTCGAACCTTTCGCCTTTTTTCAGCTTGTATCTGAAATGAAACGGATTGATCCCGTTGACGATCCTTACTTTTCCGAATCTGTCGGTTTCTATCTTCGCCGTGTGACTGCCGCTGTATAGCAGATTCACGCCTACCGCTTCCCCGCCCGTTTCCGTCGTATCGCTTTTTAAAAGGGCAAAAAACGGGTTGAGATTGTGCCCGCTCGTTCCGCGCGCCTCGCTGATTTCGAAAATACCGTAACCGAGTTTTCTGCGCTGCAAATGCCTTTCCCTCGCCCAGGCGCCTGCAAGATAACAGACCTGATCGAACCCGCTGAGCGCAAGCGACTGCGAAAACGCCACGTCGATCGCAATGTCGCAGCCTTCGGAAACGATCGCGGCGTTTTTGACGATTACGTCGCAATCTTCGCAAACCGAATAACAAAGTTCAATTTTTATCGGAGCGTTTTTGCATTGTAAAACGACGACAAGGCTTTCCCCTCCGTTTTTCGCGCTCGGCATGACGCTAAGCGGCTTTTTTTTCGGCAAGATACGGTAACCTTCGTACACAAACTCCGTCACGCAACTTCCGTCGG
>CALVXL010000126.1 GCA_944369635.1 uncultured Clostridia bacterium | reverse complement strand
CCTTAAAATCCGCGGGAATCGCCGACATTTTCAGCATTTCGGGCGGTTTCGCGCCCTGTCTGTAAACGAGAATCTTTCCCGGAGAAAGTCCGTCTTCCGCCAGCTCGTCGGTATCGAGCGAGCCGTCCTCCACGTTCATCACGCCCATCGAATGACGGTTGATAAATTCGTGTTTACGGTTCTTCACGGCGTTATACGCCCGCTGAACGGGAATCAGCCGCTCGATGACGCTCTGGCCGAAAAAGCTGCCCGCCTTTTTACGCTTTTTTTCAATTTTCTCCTCCTTTTTCCGCGAGCATCTTCAAAAGCCGTTCCTTTTCCCACGAAAGTTCTTCGTCGCTCATTTCGGAAATTTCCCTCTCGCCGTCCAGCAGCATCTTTAAGGCGGTTACGTCGGGCGCGACGTTCTTTTTGGTCACTTTCCGCCGCACCAACTTCATTTCCCCGTCTTCCGAAACGTATTCTTCCACCACTTCTTCCGCGTCGTATCCGAACGCTTTTTTTTCCAGCGCGCGTTCCAGTTTTTCGTTGCCGTTCATAATTTTACATCAGTTGTACACCCCCTTGTCCCGCTCGCACCTGAGCTTTTTTATCAGCCGCGCTTTTTCCCGCGCCGCCGCCGTAAGCGGCGCTTGCGGCGGCTTGTTTTCGGGGCGGCTCATCACGTAATAGCGCAGCGCGTCTAAACAGTGATCGTCCTTTTTCTGCGGGCGGTCGTTATCCCCCCAGCGATAGCTTTTCAGCTCCCTGATAAGGTTGACGCACGTTCTGAAAATATAAAGGCGACTCTTTTTGTCCGCCGCGCGGAGCAACGCCTTTACCCGCTGGATTCCGCTGAACATATCCTTGTTGACGTTGGCGTTGACCGCCACGCCGTATTCGTAAAAAAGCTCGCTCACGCTCTTTGCCGCCGCAAGCGTTTTCTGGTTTGCCGCGGAGTCGATGAGCGCGCGCACCCTCCCTTCGGAATCGCTTTTCCAGCCTAACCGCGCGGAAATTTTTTTAATGCGTTCGGCGTGATACGCTACGTCGCGCCCCGCCTCGAAATGCTCCGCGACGACGTAGATGTTGCCGTCGTAATCCACGGCAAACCACAGCGCGGCGAGCGGGTTGTTCAGCCCTGGATCGACGGAAATATTGTCGTACCACTCTTGCGGAATCGGAACGGGATCGATGACGTTGACGTTTTCGTCGAATTCCGCGTACACCAGCCCCGCGCCGCTCGTAAACCGACCCTCCCTGCGGCTTTCCAGCTGTTCGGCGGAAAGGGAGCTTTCCAACTTTCTCACCTCCCGCTTATCGAGAAACGGATTGTCCCTCCAGGACATGAATTCGCACCAAACGTCCGGGGAATTTTTCTCGTTGAGATAGATCTCACGGTAAACGAACGTCAGCCCTTTCAAGGGCGTCATCGTGCCGAAGATGTCGCCGCCCTTATCGAGCACGCGCATCCTGCATTCCTCGTAAATATCCTGCGGCGGCTCCTCGTCGAACCACACGAAATCGAGCGAACTGCCCTGAAACTTTTCCCGCCCCTGATCGCACGACTTGAACCCGATGACGGAAACGCCCCCGAATACGTTTTTGATTTTCAGCTGATCGATGACGCCGTATTCGGGAGAGTCCTTTTTCCCCGAAAGCATGATCACGTCGGCAATCCAGTCGCGGCGGACGTAGGACAAAATCTTTTTCTGCGCCACGTCGCGCTGCACCTGCGCGGAAAGCGAAACCACCCACCCGAACACGTCTTTTTTGTTTTTTCTGTACGGGTGAACGCCCCGCGCCATATACACGCATTCCGCCGCGCCGCACTCCGTTTTGCCCGTGCGGTTTCCCCCGAACACCCAGCGGTTTTTCTTCAGGCACTTATGAAAGGCAAGCTGTTTTCTGTGCTTTTTCCGCCCCGCGTTATATAAGGCGAGCCGATCTTCCCGCCCGCGCTTTTCCTGTTCCCGTTCTATGGCGAGAATGCGCTTTACGATCTCTTCGGTCATTTTCGTCAAAATCTCCTTGAATATGCTATCTTTCCCGTTTTTATTCGCCCCGCGCTAAGTTACAATTTGTTCTATGAAACGCTTTTTAAGCGCGGCGCTCGCCTGCGCGTTTATTTTCATATTCGCCGCCGTGCCGACGGAAAAAGCCAAGGCTTACGCCGTTTACGGGAGAGTCATCGAGTACGACGTGGGCTTTTACAAAGACCCGCAATGTTCTTCCCTGCTCTTTTATTTGCCCTACACGTACTACGTGGAAATTGCGGAAAAGGGCGAGATTGTTTCCCGCGCGGAACTGTTTTCCGGAAACTACGACACGCCCGCCATTGACGGCTATGTGTATACAGACGAGCTGTATTTCGACGACGAAACGCCCGAAAACCCCTTTTACGAAACGACGCTTCGCACCGCAACTGCGTGCGGATTTTACTCCGACAGCGCGGCGCAGAATCTCATACGCCACATCTTTGAAAACCGCACGCTGAAATATTACGGCTACTGCTACGACAGCGAGGGCAATTACGTGTATTTTGCCGACTATAACGGCGAACTCGGCTACGTGAAGGAAGAAAGCCTTGTTCCCTTCGAATTCACGCCGCATCCCACGCCCCTGCCGCAACCGGAAGAACCGCCCCCGCCCGAAGAGACGCCCACCGAAAGCGGCGGGATTTCCACGGGACTCAAAATCGCCATCGTCGTTGCCATCGTGCTCGCCGCGGCGGTCATCATCGCCTTTTCCGTACGCCCGGCGCGCAAACGCTATTATTACGACGACGCCGACGATCTGACTCCGCACGAAAACGAATTCCGATAAAGCGGACCGCCGGTTTTTTTGAAGTTTTGCCGACGTCATCCTCGGTTTTTTCTAAACGTCCGCCCCGAACGAGTTTGTTCGGGGCGGACGTTTTTCTCTTTTTAAGCATGTGCGCTCTCCGCCGCAGAACGCTTTTTCGCGTTCTGCGGCTTTTTCCTTTGCATGGCGAAAAGCGTTGCGCGCTTTTCGCTTTTTTCCACGCGGCGCACGAGATCGCGGATGAATTCCATCTGCAGATAGTCCTTTTCGAACTTTTCCCGCGTGATCCCCCGTTTTTCGAGTTTCAGGCAAAATTCGTCCAGAACACGCACCTGTCGGCGGAAATACTTTCTGTCCGTGGCGTCAAACCCTTCGAAATAACTTTTGGGCTTGCGCTTGAAATACTTATATTCGAAACACTTCCTGTCCTCCTCGCCGAACTGCGACAGAACCTCGTCCGCGCACACCTTGAGCGCCAGCAAAAGATCTTTCTGATAGATGAGATCGATAATCCGCTCCGCCTGCGCCTGACACGACGACGTATCCGAAAACGACGCCATCGCCTTTTGCAGTACCAGCTCGTCGATCTGCGAAGCGACTTCTTCCAGCACAGGATAAATGTACAAAATAGCCTTTCCGTAACAATGCATATTTTCACCGCCTTTTCCTTCGTATTTGCCTTTCCGCGGGCTTTACACGTCAATTATATATGGCAAAAATTACCATAGTCAATATTTTATGTCAGTCTCTTTTTAAAATTTGTTCAAAATTATTTTTACCCGTCAGTACCGTATTGACATTTTTCGAAAACCCGTTATAATAGACAAATCCGAACATTTGTTCGCATTTATCATAGCAAAAATAACACGACAGTTTCTGTCATGTTAAATAAGTTTTTTTGTATTTTATGAAATTTTGCACTTACAGCCCCGCCCCGCAAAAGTTTGCCGCGGCGTCCGCCCGATTCCTTTCCCGAATAGCTAGCGAATCGCCTTCGGCGAGCTTTTGCCGCCGCGTAAAAACCGTTCGGATAAATTTTTCCGTATGCGTCAGGCGGCAAAACGCCGCCCCGTTTTCCGAAAAACGCCCTGCTCTTTTCAGCGCCGCCTGCGCAGGTCAAAAAAAATTGCCGCAAATATATCGACAATTTTCGCGGAATGTGTTAAAATATATATTATTATTGTTTATCGCCAAAACGCGAAGTTATTTACGGTGAATCAGATGATTTTAAAAAACAAATGGAAATTACTTTCGGTATTCGTGTGTATATTTTTGACGGGAGCTTTCTGCGCGTACGCCGCGGCATCGCCTGCGCTGGCGGAAGACGCCATAGCAACGCAGATCGAACTTCCCTCCACGTATCTCGAATACCGCCAGCTGACAGAACCTCGGGACATTTATTTCGATAAAGACATCACCGTTGTTTTGGAAGAAGACGGCACCATCGTCATTTATCAGGACGGGCTTTATAAGGAGATCACGGGAAACACCAACCTTTTAAAAGTGCGCCGCTTGGGCGATCACCTTATTTTACAGCAGGGCGGCGAGATCAAGTCCTATTCCCTTACGGAAGGCGGAAGCGATCTCACCACGCTGACCGACAAGGCGGGCGCGCCGCTTTCCTATACGGCGTTCGACACCAACGGGGATTACCTCGTGGCCTTTGCGGGAAAGGAAATCGCGCTGTACGCCGTTTCCTATGAACAGAACACCCCCGTG
Source organism: uncultured Clostridia bacterium (assembly GCA_944369635.1). Classification (GTDB taxonomy): domain Bacteria; phylum Bacillota; class Clostridia; order Christensenellales; family Borkfalkiaceae; genus UMGS775. Next base: position 11,480 of record CALVXL010000126.1, on the reverse strand, counting down.
TTCACCAAGACGAACTTTGCCGCGGAAGGCATTTCCACGGGTTCCATCAGCCATATCGCCATCAATTCCAACAACGATATTTTTTATTTCAATTCCGGCGACAATAAGCTGTTTTACGTAAACGTTTCCACGCCGAGCGTAAAAACCGACCTCGGTTCCTACGCCGCGCCAAACGGCATGATCGCCAACGGGGATTACGTTTACCTTTCCACGAGCGACGGCGTGATGCGGGTAAATATTTCCGCGAGAACTTCCGAAGTTTTCCTCGAAACGGTTTCCTCCTCTTCCGAACGCCCCGTGGACGAACTGCCGATAGAAAACCTCGTTTCCCCCATGGGCATGGCGTTCAAAGACAAAAACATTCTGATTTCCGACAACTACTGCAACAAAATCGTGGAATACGACGTTGCCGACGGCACTTATACGGGTTGGGCGATCGCAACGACGGCGAACGCCGACAACCGCCTCGGAAAGGATACCCTTGCGATCTCTCTTTACGGCGACGACGTTGCCGCGCTGAACAATACCGAAGTATCCCTGCGCGAAAAAGGCGTTTACCGCAAGATTTCTCTCGAAGCCATGGACATCAAATATAAGCCCAAAAACCTGGCGCTGGGCGAAAAATACATCTGCGTGGCGGATTCTTTCAACCTGACTTTCGTGGAACGCGAAACGCTGCAGGTCGCGGAATGCGAAACGGGCGATCTCCGTCCCATTTCGCTGACGTATTCCAACGGCGTATATTACGTGATGAGCGGCAACTCCGTTTACGCTTTCGACGAAAACGAGCTGAAAGCGGACCTTACTTCCCCCGTGCTCAACCGCGAAAATTATTCGAGCAACGACCTGCTCGCCGCCGACGTAGACGGAAACGTTTATGTATATTCCGATCAGCAGAAGACGGTGTTCAAATACGAAAGCGGCGTCAATACCGACAGCATGGCGCTGAGCGCCGCCGCGCGCGGCATCGGCGCAGACCTCAACGGAAACGTGTACGCCCTGCTGGACAACAATACGCTGGAATACTTTAAAAACAACGAGAAAAAATCCGTAAAGCTGAGCCTTTCGCCAAACCTGCCCGCCGAAGCGACGGCAAGCGCCATGGCGATGAGTTTCGACAATCCCAAAATCTACTTTTTATTTAACGGTTACGGTTTTATCCTCTCCACGGCGGAAGCGGAAAACGACAACATCAACGACATTGCCGTACCCGAAGATTTCACCCTTTCCGCCGCGCAGGCAAAGCCGCTTGCGGAATTCAGATTGTACACCTTAAAAGCAAACAAAAACGTCTATACGATGGACTATGCCGACGGAAAATTCACCTTCCGCGAGCTGAAAAAAGCCGACGACAAAGAATACGTCTACGCGGGCGAATCCCAAGGGTTTGCCATTCTTTTAAGCGATGAAATCGCGCTGGTGAAGATAAACGACGCCGAGGAAAACATCCCTGCGACCGAAAGCGACATTGCGGAAGGTTACGCCGCGACCGACGTTTATATGTATTATTATCCCATTCTTACCTTCGGCGGCGAATATAAGCTGACGGGCGCGGAACGACTGAAAACCGATCAGAAAATCGTCATAAACGGCAAGATCTCCATAAACGGCAAAGACTTTTACTACGTTGCGGCAAACGATACGTTCGGCTTTGTTCCCGCAGACTTCGTAACGGAAAAGCTGGCGCAGGCGTACGATCGGGAAACGTATTCTTATAAAACGGTGAACGGCAGCGCAAAACGCATCGTCGCGGTATATGCCGATCTGACCATGACGGAAAAAACCGACACGATCGAAAGCGCGATCGAGGTCAAAGCCCATCCGACGGAAAATCCCAACGTTTTCTATATCGAATACGAAACAGACGGCAACGCCGCGGGCGGCTACGTTTATTCGGACGATTTTAAACAGGAAGGAAAATATACGGTGCGGAACGCCGTCATCATCTGCCTCGTGGCGCTTTCGGTGGCGGTCACTTCCCTCTATTTTGTAAACCGCCGCAAAACGCATTGATTAAATGGGGCGCGAACGCCGCAAAAGATACAAACGGATTCCGATAAAAACGATTAAGCCGCCGCGCAAAATTGCGCGGCGGCTTATGTTTTCAAATGTTTATTTTCCAAATTTGCGGCAACTGCCGTTTCACACGTTTTTCAGCATCTGATAGGTATCGTTCGGTTCGGCGGCGAGAAAGGAAAACTCTTCGTCCAAATCGAACGCTTCCGCACTGTCGCAGGCGGCAAGTTTATTGATGGAAACCTCGTATGCCGTCATCACGCGGATATCGGTTTCGCTGAGTTTTTTCTGATATTCGCGGCTTTGAATCCTACCCGAAAGCGCGATGCGTTCCCCCACCGCAAGATTCTTTACAAAGCGCGCGTTTCTGCCCCAGGCGATACAGGGAATGTAGTCCGACTTGTTATACGAACGGTTGACCGCAACGAGCAGATCCGCGATCTCGCGGTTAAACGGCGTGGTGCGGTAGACGGGCTGTTTGCACACGTATCCCGAAAGCACGATGCTGTTTGGGTTTTTGCCCGCCGCCTCGTCGAGAATTTCCCGCACGAATACCGTGAGCATAAGCTTGCTTTTTCCGTCAACCAGCTTGTTGTAGCTTCTGAACTGGCCGATCGCGTTGATCTTTCCGCCCGTTTTCAGATTTTTATCCGATATCAGCCTTTCGGAAACCGTGACCGGCAAAACGTCCTCCTGACCCGAAAGCCTGGGAACGGAAACTTTCATTTCGTAAAATCCTTCACCGTAAACTTCGTGGGAAAATTCAGCGTCCCCCACGATCACGCCGCTCAGATAAACCTTGTTGTTTTTCTCCGTAAAATAATTCATATATTTTCTCCTTAAAATGTTTTTCTTTCCTATTCAAGCTGCTGTCTGCCTTCGGCATCCATATAATAACCGTCTTTGTAAATCAGATCGTAAATCGTTACGAACTCATAGCCCTTGCCTTTCAGCGCGTCGATGATATCGGGCAGCGCGTCGGCGGTATGTAAGCCGTTGTTATGAAACAGCACGATCGATCCGTTTTGCACCTTCGGCACGACGCGATTGTAGATTTCCTTTGCCGAAAGATTTTTCCAATCCAGCGAATCGACGTCCCATTGAATGGTATATAAGCCGAGTTCGCGCGCCGTCCTGATCAGCGTATCGTTGTAATCGCCGTACGGCGGGCGGAAAACGTTGACCTTTTTGCCGGTGATCTTTTCGATCGCCTCCGACGAAGTAGTCAGCTCTTTGACGATCGTATTCTTATCCAGCTTGCTCATGTACGGGTGCGTTGCGGAATGCGTGCCGATGTCGTGCCCCGCTTTCGCGATCTTTTCCACGTATTCGGGATATTTTTCCGTCCAGAATTCCACGCAGAAAAACGTGCTCACCACATTCTTTTCCGCCATGATTTCCAAAAGGCGGTCGGTATAATCTACGCCCCAGGCGCAATCGAAGGAAATGGCGATCTTCTTTTCCTTCACGCCTACCGAATAAATCGGCAGTTCGCGGCTTTTCGAAAACGTCTGCTTCGTTCCGCCCAGCGCGATCGCCCCCGCAGTGACTGCAACCACTAAAAGGATTGCCGCCGTGAGCACGGCCGTCAGCGTCTTTTTCCTGACAAAGAACACTTTCATTATAATTTCTCCCCGTACTTGTTTTTTATCTGTTTTTTTATTAGTTTGTCGAACTTTGTCGAAACCCTCTTCCTCTGCAAACCGCCTTTTGCGGTTACAGTTTAATGTATTCTCAGCCGCGCGGAAATATGCGGACAATCTTCGGAAATTGTTTTCATCGACAAAAAACAAAACTTTCCTTTGCAAAATCGTTTTTTCCCGCCGCATGCCGATCACTCGTTTTTTTATTTTATTATAGCACGAGGATTTCTCGTATTTTTACATTTTTACGAAAATTTTTCGTATAGTTTAGATATGAAGATGGGTGAAAAACTAAAAAAACTGAGAAAAGATTTCAATTTAAGCCAACAGCAGGTCGCTGAAAAATTATCGGTCAGCCAGGACACAATCTCGCTGTGGGAAAACGATAAAAGCCTGCCCGCGACGGAATATTTACCGCAGCTTGCGGACATTTTCGACGTATCCGTCGATTATTTGCTCGGCCGAACAAAAGAGCCTTGACTTTTGACGCGTAAAGACTTTTCGGCATTATACTATTTTACGAAAAAACAAAAAAAGCGCCCTCGGCAAATTGCCGAGGGCGCAATATTTTTAATGCGCAGCATTTTTAATATTATTTTTTACGGCGGTCTGAAACACTTCCGTTTGCCGCCGTATTGCAAATTTACCGGCGGATTAATTTTCCGTCAGTTCCTTTATTTTATCCGCATTTTCGAGTCCCACTTTATAGCCTGCGTCGAAAGCGATGTCGAAATTTTTCACTTTATATTGCGACATATCTCCCATATCGGGGCGGATCAGCAGGTCGGGTTTGCACTTTTTCAGTTTCATTTCGGTGATCTGGGAATCGTAAATATCCACCGTACGCAACACCACGGTGATGAGGTTAAGCGGCTTGTCCGAAATCCGCAGTTCGCCTAAAACGTCCACGGCAACGACGACGTCCGCACCCATTTTGCGGGCGAGTTTTATGGGCAGACGGTTTCTCACGCCGCCGTCCACCAGCGTCATGGAATCGATTTTGACGGGGCGGAATATGCCGGGAATGGAAGAACTTGCCTGCACGCAATCGGCAACCACATGCTTTTCGGTGAATTCCGCAGTCTTGCCCGTAACGAGATCGACAGCCACGCACCCGAAAGGAATTTGCAGCTCTTCAAACGTCTTTTTCCCGAGGTGTTCGCCGAGTTTTGCGCGCATTTTTTTGGACTTGAAAAGCGCCTGGTTTTTGAGAATATTGCCCGAAATGTCCAGTATATCCAAAGCTTTGAGTTCAAAAACGATTTCCTTCATTTCCTCGACGGAGATTCCCGCCGCATAACAGGAACCGACAACCGCGCCCATGGACGAACCCGTGATTAAGTCGGGTTTAATTCCGTTTTCCTGCATCGCCTGCAAAAAACCGATGTGCGCCACGCCGCGGCTTCCCCCCGATCCCAGCGCGAAAGCTAATTTCTTCAATACTCCCCCTCCTTTATCTGTTGAACCGTTTTGCCCCCGCTTTGCGGGTCGGAACGATAAGTTCTATGCGCTCTTTAAGCACTTCCACGCGGATATCGCCTTTGATGCCCTCTTCGCCGTCGAAATTCCAAACGGTATCGGGCGAAGTTTTTACGGTAAAAGAACTGCCTTTCAGCTTGATGAAATCCGCGTTGTTTTTCGCATTGTTGTATCCGAAGGCGAAAAAGTGCAAAATCTTGAAAAAAGCGCGGAACTTATGATACCAACGCGGTTTTTCCACCTGCCGTATCAGCAAAAGCTCCACTTCGCCGTCGTTTAATACCGCTTTTGGATTGACGGGCATGCTCGCGATGGAACGGCTGTTGATGAAAACCACGAATTCGCAGTTGGTGCGGTAAACGACGCCGCCGCTTTCCACGACTACGGGAAAGTCCGCTAATTTCATGTTGTTACGCAAAATTTCCAGCGCATAGGCGAACTTGCCCAAAACGATTTTTTCCTGCCGCGGCGCTTTATAGGAACAGCTGGTCATGGCGCCCGCGCTGATTTCGTACTCCGCGAAATACTTGCCGTTCACACACATGACGTCAAGCTTTCTGACGACGCCTTCCGTCACGTTTTTGATCGCGCGCCTGATCGTGCGCGGTATGCCGCACGAGCGGGAAATATCGTTGACCGTACCCGTGGGAATATATCCTAAAACCGGACGCCGTTCTTCATCGCAAATCCCGTTGATGATCTCGTTAAACGAACCGTCGCCCCCCGAAAACACCAGATAATCGTACTTTCCGCACGCTTCTTTCGCCTTTTTTTCCATATCTTTCGGGCCTTCGGAACAGGCGACGTCCACAGACCCGAATTTGCTTTTCAGTTGTGCTTCGGCAAAATGTACGTATTGATTGATCTTTCCCTTTCCGCTCTGCGGATTGTAAAGGAACAGACACTTCATTTATTCGTGAACGGTAAATCCGCGAGATTTCAGCCAGTTGTCCGCCAAGTCCACCCACGCCTGTACGTTCTTGATACATCTTTTATCGTTCTCGCTGAGCGACGTTTCGATGTTGGCAAGGCTCAGCCCGTGCCCGCCGCGTTCGAATACGTGCAGCTCGAACGGAACGCCGTGCTCGTAATACGCGCTCGCCATACAAAGCGCATTGTATACGGGAACCGCGCCGTCCTCCTTGGTGTGCCAGATGAACGCGGGCACGCTCTCGTTGGTCACGCGCTTTTCCAAAGAAAGCTTCTGGTAAAGCGTCTTTTTCCCGCCCGTTATGTTATTGAACGTCCCCGCATGCGAATAGCGGCTGTCCGAAGTGATGACGGCATACGAAAGGATGACCGCGTCGGGTTTTACAAGTTCGAGCTTGTCCGGCATCGCCTTTTTCACCGCGTCGTCGTCGGACATGGTGGCGAGCATTCCCACGAGGTGGCCGCCCGCGGAAAATCCGACGGCGCAGACGTGATTCGGATCGACGAAATATTTTGTGGAATTTTCGCGGATATACACGATCGCCATACACGCTTCGAGCAAGGGCACGGGAAACGCCGTGCAAAGCGAATATTCCAGCGTGAACGCGCTGTAACCTTTGCTCATAAAGCGAATCGCAACGGGTTCCTTTTCGCGGTCGGACAAAAAGCTGTAACCGCCGCCCGTACATACCAGCATCGCGGGGCGCTGCTTCACATTGAGTTCCGGCGTGCCGTCGGGCACATACGTGTTGAGATATCCCAACGAGTTCTTTTTACGTTTTATGGAAAAATATTTGTATAAATCCACTCTTTCCTGTATCATAAAACCTTCTCCTCACATTTTATGCCATAAACGGCATAACTAAAAAAAATTATAGCACACCCTACGCGAAATGTCCATATTTTCGTTGTATTTTCATCGGAAATTTGTTAAAATGATTTTATGAATTATCATATCGGCACCGCGCTCATTCTGCAGGAATTTAACCCCTCCTGCGAATGCCCCATGTGCAAAATCGAAAAAATCGTAGAAGAAAATATCCTGTTTCAGTTTCTGAACGACGCCGTCATGGAAGACGATACCCGCGCCCGCGTGAATAAACTCGGTTTCTGCGCGGATCACTTCGATATGCTTTTCGCCCGCCAGAACAAATTAAGCGTCGCCCTGCAAGCCATCACGCGGACGAACACACTGAAAAAAGAACTGTTCGCAAAGGACGCAAAAAGCGCGAAAAAGACTGCCGACGCCTTAAGAAAACTGACTTCCACCTGCATCGTTTGCGATATCGTGAACGATCATATGGAGCGCTACGCCAAGACCGTGGCGCAGCTTTACGCCAAAGAAAGCGCCTTCCGGACGCAGCTGCTTTCCACCAAGGGTTTTTGCATGAAACACTATGCTTCCCTGCTGGAACACGCCGACTGCGCGGGACTGAAGACAAAAGCATACCTTGCCGACCTTTGCGGCTTGCAGGATAAGCACGTAGAACGAATGGTCGGCGAACTGCAATGGTTTTGCGATAAGCACGATTACCGCAACCGCGAAAAGCCGCTCGGCTCTTCCGCCGACGCCCTGCCGCGCATACGCGTAAAGTTATACGGCGAAAAGAAATCCTGAGCGAGTTTCCGCCGCATACATATTTTTTTGAACGCCGAAATACCGAGCGGGCGCAGAAATTTTTCTGCGCCCGCTTTCTGTATGTTCAAACTATGTTTTTCCTCGAAAATCAAACTTGCCTTTTCAGCCGCGCACGGCGAATCCGCGGGACTTCAGCCAGTTGTCCGCGAGATTTACCCACGCCTGCACGTTCTTATCGCACCTACTATCTTCCTCGCCGAGCGAGGTTTCGATGTCGGCAAGGCTCAGCCCGTGCCCGCCTTTTTCAAATACATGTAATTCAAACGGAACGCCTTGTTCGCAATACGCGGCCGCCATGATCAGCGCGTTATAAAGCAAGACGGAATCGTCGTCCGCCGTGTGCCAGATAAAGGCGGGCGAACTTTCGCCCGTTACCCGTTTTTCCAAAGAAAGTTTTTTATAAAGCGCGCTTTTTCCGCCCGTGATGACGTCGAACGGTTCGGAATCGATATACCGTTTATCCGACGTTATTGCGGCGTACGAAAGGATTACCGCGTCGGGTTTTACAAGTTCGAGCTTGTTCGGCAGCGCCTTTTTTACCGCGTCGTCGTCAAACATGGTCGCGAGCATACCCGCGAGGTGCCCGCCCGCAGAAAATCCGACGGCGCAGACGTGATTTCGGTCGACAAAATACTTTTCGGCATTTTCGCGGATATAAATCATCGCCATGCAAGCTTCCAAAAAAGGCACGGGATAAGCGGTTTTTACCGTATATTCCAGCGTGAACGAGCTGTAACCTTTGCTCAAAAAGCGGATTGCCACGGGTTCCTTTTCGCGGTCAGACAGAAACCCGTATCCGCCGCCCGTGCAGATCAGCATGGCGGGACGTTTTTTCACGTTGAGTTCCGGCGTGCCGTCGGGCACATACGTGTTGAGGTATCCCGACGAATTCTTCCCGCGCTTTACGGAAAAATATCTGTATAAATCCACTCTTTCCTGCAACATAATTTTTTACTCCCGTCTTGCGTTTCAATCGCCGCGAAACTGAAAATTTTTCGCCGCGGAATTTTTTACCGTATACCTTTTGGGGGGCGCAGTTTTTCTGCGCCCCCCAAAAAGATTTTGATTTATTGTGGTTTTTCCGACGGAGATTCAGTCGAGATCTTCGTCGTTTCTCTTATTTTTACGCGCGTGGATTGCGGCGAGAACTTTATCGTACAGCTTTCCGCCGTAGACACCGATCAGTCCGCCGATAAGCGAGCCGATCGCCGCACCCGCAAGCACGTCGGTCAGATAATGCACCCCGAGATACAGCCGCGAAAACGCGACGATCGCCGCTACGGCATACGTCCAGACGCCTTTCCCCTTATAGAGAACGGTCAGCACCGACGCGCCGCAAAAGCACACGGCGCTGTGTCCCGACGGAAAAGACCAGTCGGAAGGGATTTTATAACTGATAGAATTGAGAAACGAAAGGAGCGCTTCGGACTTGGTAAACGGCCGAGGGCGCGCTACGACGTTTTTCAAAAATAAGTTTACAATCAGAAAATCCGCGATCAGCGCAGCGGCGAGTACAAAGCCGCCCTTGCGCGTCTTCGGGAAAATCAAAAAAATCGCGGCCGTCACGATACAGACGGCACCTACCTCACCCAAATATGTGAAAGCCAGCATGATATACGTCAAAACGGGCGTATGAATGGCTTGCAAGCTTTCTAATACAGCGATTTCCATTTTGAATTTTTACACCTCTGGTTTTGTCGTTTTGATCGCCTTATCGGTATCGAAAAACGTCCACGGCACGATATCCTTCGGCGGCTGCACCTTAAAAACGAGCCGCTCTTTCGTAACGGGGTGCGAAAATGCCAGAGAATACGCCCAAAGCGCGAGATTTCCCTTGACCGCCTTTTCGCCGCCGTATCGCATATCCCCGAAAACGGGACAGCCGATGGAACTCATCTGCACGCGGATCTGATGACTTCTGCCCGTGTGCAGGCGCACTTCCGCCAGCGCGAGATTTTTATGTGTTTCCAGAATTTTATAATCGAGTTCGGCATACTTCGCGCCCGCCGTGGTGGCGGTGGCAAGATATACCATGTTGTTGATCGGGTTCTTTTTCAGATAATTTTTCAAAACGGCGCGCTCTTCCCGCGGCGTATCGGCGAGCACCGCAAGATATTTCTTTTCGAAATCCCCGTTTTTCATCTGCTCGGACAGCCTTGCCGCCGCCTTGGAGCTTTTTGCAAACACCATTACGCCGCCCGTCGGACGGTCCAGACGGTGCACCAGCCCCAGATACACGTTGCCCGGCTTATCGTATTTGTCGCGGATATACTCCTTGATATAGGTAAGCATGTCCTTATCCTTGCTTTCGTCCTCGCAGGTAGGCACGTTCTGCGGCTTTAACACCACGATGATGTGATTGTCCTCATATAAAATGATCAGCTCGTCCATAATTATCCTCGTTTCGTCCACAGTCCGCTGCAACCGCACGGCAGGACGATGCCCTCTTCGGTATCGAGTCCCACTTCGTAAGCTTCCGCACTGCCGCCGAATGCTTTTAAATTGAGCGTTAAAATGTTTTCGATGACCTGCGGCTGCAACCCCGTCGTATAGGAATTGATGAGAAAAAACAGCGGGTTATCGGAAAGCACTTCGGTGCACAGTTTCACCAGCGGAAACAGCTCGGTTTCCAGCTTCCACATTTCGCCGCCCGGTCCGCGCCCGTAGCTGGGCGGATCCATGATGACGGCGTCGTATTTTCTTCCGCGGCGGATCTCCCGCTGCGCGAATTTTTTGCAATCGTCCACGATAAAGCGCACTTTCGCTTTTTCAAGTCCCGAAAGCCTGAGGTTTTCCCCCGCGCGCTCCACCATGTTTTTAGCCGCGTCCACGTGACACACGCTCGCCCCCGCCGCCGCGCAGGCAACGGTAGCGCCGCCCGTATAGGCGAAGAGGTTGAGAACGGAAATTTCTCTGCCCGCGCCGCGGATCAGCTCGTCCATTTTATCCCAATTGACCGCCTGCTCGGGGAAAAGCCCCGTATGCTTGAAGCCCATGGGACGGACTTTGAATTTCAAATCCCTGTAACCGATCGTCCATTCTTCGGGCATATTGCCGCGCCTTTCCCAAGCGCCGCCCCCGCCGCGACGGACGTATTTTGCCGAAAGCGCGGGATAATGTTCCATATCGAAAGACGACGGCCAGATGACCTGCGGGTCGGGACGCGGAAGAATCACCTTGCCCCACCGCTCCAGCTTATACCCGTCGCCCGTGGCGATAACGGAGTAATCTTTCCATTTGGCGGTTTTCATCATTTTGCCTTACTGATTACTATTGTACACATTTTGCCGTTAATGTCAAGCTCTTTTTCGTAACCCTCGCCCGAAGAGAAGTTGACTTTGTCCGCCAAAACCGCCGCCGCGACGTTGCCCTTCAGGAAGAGTTTTTCGATGTCCTCGTCGGCTTTCACGTTAAGCACGATCCTGTCCGTCACCTCGAATCCCGCCTCCTTGCGCATGGTCTGGATCTTGGAAACGAGTTCGCGTTCGTTGCCCTCTTCGATGAGTTCGGGGGTAAGGTTGGTGTCGAGCACCACGGTAACGCCCTTATCGCTCTGCGCGACGAATCCCGGCATGCTTTCGGAGGAAACGAGCAGATCGTCCGCCGAAAATTCGAAGGAAACGCCCTCGAATTCCGTTTTATACACTTCGCCCGCGCGGACGGTCCTGACGACCTCCGCGGCGTTGCAGGTTTCAAGGAACCTTTTCACAAGCGCAAGGTTTTTACCGTACTTCGGTCCCAGCGCTTTCAGTTGCGGTTTCAGAATGTATTTC
>CALVXL010000125.1 GCA_944369635.1 uncultured Clostridia bacterium | reverse complement strand
CTTTTTCGTCCTGCGGATGAGATGGTTTTTCACGCCGCGGCGGATGGCGTTTTTGACGGTGGCCCGTTCGCCGTCGGCCTTTACGCCGAGAAATTTAAGCGTGTTGTTTACGTTCTGACGGATCTCCGCCATCAGTTTGTCGTCGATGGTAATGCCCTTGTTGATGATGTCCGTGCAGACGGGCACCCCTTCTTCCGTGCCGACGACCACGACGAGAAGCCCGTCTTCCGAAAGGTGAATCCGATCGCGCAGCACCACGCTCTCCGAACCGTCAATGCCGAATCCGTCCACCAGCCGCGTGCCCGCGGGGAAGTTTTCGCCGAACTTCATTTCTTTGGAAGTAAGTTCCACGGTGTTGCCGATCTCCGCAATGAGAATGTTGCTCTTTTTCATGCCCATTTCCGCCGCAAGGCGCGCGTGCTTTTTCAGATGACGGTATCCGCCGTGCACGGGAATGAAAAATTTAGGCTTGACGAGGGAATGCAGAATTTTGATTTCGCCCTGGCAGGCATGTCCCGAAACGTGAATGGGTTCGAGGCTTTCGTAAATGACTTCCGCACCCTTTCTGTACAAATTGTTGATGACCCCGTAAATCATCTTTTCGTTGCCGGGAATCGGGCTGGCGCTGATGACGATGGTATCGTTGCTGCCGATGGTTACTTTGTTGAATTCCCCCGTCGCCATGCGGGTAAGCGCGCTCATCGGCTCGCCCTGCGACCCCGTGGAAATGATAAGAATTTCGCTATCGCGGAAATTTTTGATCTTATCCGCTTCGACGATGATGTTTTCGGGAATATTGAGTTCGCCTATCTTGGAAGCCGCGTCGGCAACGTTGATCATGCTACGCCCGGAAAACACGACTTTTCTGCGGTACTTGACGGCAAGATCCAGAATCTGCTGCAAACGGTGCACGTTGGAAGCAAATGTCGCGATGATCAGCCTTCTTTCGACGTTATCGCCGAAAACGTGATCGAGCGTTTCCCCCACGACCTTTTCGCTCATGGTATAGCCGGGACGCTCCACGTTGGTGGACTCCGCCATCAGAAGGAGTACGCCCTTTTTGCCGATTTCCGCAATGCGGGTCAGATCCATATGGTCGCCGTTGATGGGCGTGAAGTCGATCTTATAGTCCCCCGAATGGAAAACTATGCCGACGGGGGTGGTAATCGAAAGTGCGCACGCGCCCGCGATGGAATGATTGACGTTGATAAACTCCACCGAAAAACAGCCGAGTTTGATTACGCTGCCGGGTTTGACGCAGTTGAGGCTGACGTCGTTCAGCTTATGTTCGCGCAGTTTGTTTTCCACGAGGGTGAGCGTCAGCTTGGTGCCGAACACGGGAACGTTGATGTCCTTCAAAAGATACGGCACGCCGCCGATGTGGTCTTCGTGTCCGTGCGTCAGAACGAGCCCGCGTATTTTTTCCCTGTTCTGCTCAAGATAAGTGATGTCGGGTATGACGAGATCGATACCCGGCATATCGTCCGACGGGAAGATGAGCCCCGCGTCTACAATGATGATATCCTTTCCGTATTCGAACGCCGTCATGTTTTTGCCGATCTCGCCCACGCCGCCTAAAAACCTGATCTTCAGGCTCTTCGCGCTGGACTTCGCCGCCTTTTCGCGGGAGGGCATAACGTCCTTGCTCGGCACGCTTTTTTTACGCGCGGAGATCTTCGGCGCGTCCGCACGCGCGTTTTTCGACGGTTCCTTTTTATCCGCTTTCGGCGCGCGCGCTTTGCGCTGCTTTTGCGCTTTTGCGCCCGGAGCAATCTGCCGTGCGCTCGCCCCGTCGCTTACCGTGAACGCCGCTTTCGGCGCGGGCTTTTGTTCTTTTAATATAAGCTGCGGCATCATGTGTCCGCCGGCTTTGTTCGTTTCCTTGTTCTGTCCGTTATTTATTTTCATAATTCCTCTTTTTTCGCATACTTTACAGAATATTATTTTACACCATTTTTCGGAAATTGTAAACGCTTTGCCCGCGTAAAATTTAAAATCACAAAATTCGCGGTTATTTGCGCGTTTTGCTTGTATATTTTTGATAATTGTTGTATAATTATTTACATATTCAAAAAAGGAGAGTTTTTTTCATGCGGGTATACAACTTCGCGGCGGGACCTTCCACGTTACCCGTCGAAGTTTTGGAAGAAGCGCAAAGGGATCTTTTGGATTTCAATCATACGGGAATGTCCGTTACGGAAATGAGCCACCGCTCCAAGGCGTTTATGGAAATCAACGCCGAAGCGCAGAGCCTGCTCCGCGAACTCATGGGAATTCCCGACGACTATGCCGTTCTATTCGTGCAGGGCGGCGCGTCGCAACAGTTCGCCGCAGTGCCCCTCAATCTGATGACGAACGGCAAAGCGGATTATATCCTTACGGGCAACTTTGCGACAAAAGCATACGAAGAAGCTCAAAAATACGGCGACGCCGCCGTTGCCGCGTCCTCCAAGGATAAAAACTTCACCTATATCCCCGATATGAAGGACGTAAAATTCCGCGACGGCATCGATTACGTGCACATCACCACAAACAACACCATTTTCGGCACGCGATACACGTCGCTTCCCCAAACCGACGCGCCCCTCGTTGCGGATATGAGCAGCAATATTTTAAGCGAAGTCATAAACGTTTCGAAATTCGGCGTGATCTATGCGGGCGCACAGAAAAATATCGCCCCTTCGGGCGTGACCATCGTCATTGCCAAGCGCTCGCTCCTCGGCAAGCAGAAAGACATCTGCCCCACGATGCTCCGCTACGATATTCAGGATAAAAACGACAGTCTGTACAACACGCCGCCGTGTTTCCCGATCTATATCGCCATGCTGGTGCTCCGCAGGCTCAAAAAGCTGGGCGGCGTAAAGACGATGCAGGAAATTAACGAATACAAGGCGAAACTTTTATACGATTTTATCGACGATTCCAAGCTCTACAAAAATTACGTGGAGAAAAAAGACCGTTCGCTGATGAACGTTCCCTTTGTTACGGGCAGCGAGGAGCTCGACGCGAAATTTGTGAAAGAAGCGACGGCGAACGGACTGGTTTCCTTAAAAGGCCACAGGCTGGTGGGCGGCATGCGCGCTTCCATTTACAACGCGATGCCCGTGGAAGGCGTGAAAGCGCTGATCGGATTCATGAAGAAATTCGAAAGCGAAAACGCATAAATCAAAAATTGCAAAAAGGCGGATAACATGAAAAATATACTGACTTTGAACGCGATCAGCGAAAAAGCCGCGGAAGCGCTGGGTGAAAATTACGCGCTTTCGGACAAAGCGGAAAATCCCGTGGGGATTATGCTCCGCAGCTTTTCCATGCACGATTACGCGCTGCCCGATTCCGTTGTGGCAGTGGCGCGCGCGGGAGCCGGCACGAACAACATCCCCTCTAAGGAATATGCTAAAAAAGGCGTGGTGGTGTTCAACACCCCCGGCGCGAACGCAAACGCGGTAAAAGAGCTGGTGCTCGCCGCGCTGTTCGCAAGCGGCAGAAAACTTGCGGAATCCCTCGAATGGGTAAACTCCCTCGCCGGTAAAGGCGAAGAAATCCCGTCGTTGGTGGAAAAGGGAAAGAAAAATTTTGTGGGACACGAACTTTTGGGAAAGACTATCGGCGTGATCGGCCTCGGCGCGATCGGCGCGAAAGTTGCCAACGCGACGGAAGCGATCGGCATGAAAGTGCTGGGATACGACCCCTACCTTTCGGTAGACAACGCGCTTTCGCTGACGCGCAAGGTCAAGCGCGCCGCCACGCTGGACGAGATCGCGGCGAACGCCGATTATATTACCGTACACGTTCCTCTCTTAGCGGACAACAAAGGTTTTCTGAATAAAGAATTTTTTGCGAAGATGAAGGACGGCGCGGTGCTGATCAACCTTGCGCGCGGCGAACTTGCGAACAACGACGACGTTCTCGAAGCGGTGGAAAGCGGCAAACTTTCCAAATACGTTTGCGACTTCCCCTGCGAGAAGCTTATCGGCAAAAAGAACGTGCTTTGTTTCCCCCACCTCGGCGCGTCCACGCCCGAAGCGGAAGACAACTGCGCCGTGATGGCGGCAAAACAGCTTGCCGATTACATCGAAAACGGAAATATCGTCAATTCGGTGAACTTCCCCGCCTGCTCCTCCGCGCGCTGCACGCCCTTCAGAATCACGGTTCTGCACAAAAACCAGCAGAACATGATCGCGCAGATCTCCTCGATTCTGGCAAAGGACGGCATCAACATCGAAAACTTCGAAAACAAAAACAAAGGCGAAACGGCGTATACCATTTTGGATATTGCCGCATCGGTGAACGAAAAACTGCTCCGCGAGATCGACGGGATCGACGGCGTTTATAAAGTAAGGGAAATTCAATAAACTTATCGGCTTATTTGGCGCGGGCAAGAATTTTCGCCCGCGCTTTCTTTTAATAACGCGCTTTTACGAAAACCGAACGAAATATTACGCCCGCCGCAAATATGCGGCGGGCGTAAATTTTTGTTATTTTAACCGATATCACGCCTGAACATATGTATTGAGATCGTCGGGAACGGTAATTTTTACGTCGCCCGCCTTCATCGTAAGTTCCACGCTCAGTTCGTTTTCCATGAGCATACCGCTCGCATCCGAGTTTCCTTTCATCGATATGTCGGCTTTCATTCCGGAGAATGTTCCCTCCCGATCAAACGCGAAGAATATTTCGGCACTCACTTCCGGGTATAAAAAATGTTGCCCAGATTCGTTCAAAAAATAGTCTTTTGTGAGAACGGTTTTCATTTTCGTTCCGTCGCTTTTGTCAAAATACACCAAAATATCGCCGCTT
>CALVXL010000124.1 GCA_944369635.1 uncultured Clostridia bacterium | reverse complement strand
TGTTCATTTCGTCCAGCACCGTGATATATATTTCCTTGCTGTAATTCGCTTCGTACATCTTTTTCAAAAGATCGGTCTCGTTGAATCGCCCCGTAAATTCGTTGTAATATCCCACAAGATCCGTGCGTTCTTTCCACATCGGCTGCACGGGCACCACCGTAGAAGGATTTCCTAAAAATTCTCCGAACGCATATGCAAGCGACGTTTTCCCCGTTCCGGACATCCCCTGCAAAATCAAAATATGCGACACCGCCATTCCTGCGACAAAACGGCGGATATCTTCTTCTCCGTAGTAAAGCTTCAGCCGCGACGCGGCGTAATTACGGAAATCGTCGCAGATCGCCTGCAAACTCATTCCTTCATCGTATTGCGCGCGTATATACGACGCTTTTTTTTCATCGATTCGGCTGAGCCCGTCGAAACGCTTGCGCTCCCCTTCTTTGTCCTGCGACGCATTTTCCCCCACTTCTTTTGCGGAGACTTGCAAGATTTCAGGAGTTTTACTCTCCTTATTGATAAGCGCAAACACCAGCCACCCGATCAGCGCCAAAAACACGATCAGGTATACAACGAGGGCGTATTCGGATATAAAAATGCGAAAAAAGCTCGCATCTAGCATTTTGATAAGCCTCATGATCTTTGTGCTCCGTCATTTCCGCCCGCCGATCGGATAAGCGCTTTTTTACATTCTCCGCAAGCTTCCGCTCCGAAAATTTCAGATATTTTATTTGAAATTTCCTTTATCGGAACGCCTTTGTCCGCAAGCGCGCAATAGATCGACGGAATCACGGCGGAAGCAAGCGCAAGATCCAGCGAGTCGGTCGGCGCGCCGCCGCATGCACAATAAACGGACGTATATTTTTCTAACGCGCTCCAAACCGGATTGCCGAACTCCTTTCCCGTGACCGAACTTATATATTGTTCAAGCTTATCCACTTTTTTCCAGTATTTTTCTTCGTCGAGACAATATTGTTTGCGAGCCTCGGCGATCATCAAGGTAAACTGCGGATAATTCAATAAAACGGTTGTTGTTTTCTCTTTGCTTTCTTCGCATTCAGAAACCTCCATATCCACCGTTACAAACGGCAAATCGGCAGGTAACTTCTGATTATCCTGTTTATAGACGAAGAAAAACCACACATTCGGCGGATAGCCCCCCGAATCGCCTTCCGACGTCAGAGGCGAATGCACGTATTCTGCAAATTTACCGAGTACGTGTCTTGTATTTTCCGCGTCCGCATTGTACCATACGCTGAAACGGATCTGCATACGATTTTCCGAAGCGGACGCCATGACTTCTTCAATATACGCTTCAAAGTTATCGTTTTGCGAAGCGTCCCGCAACAAAATTTCTCCGCCGAAATATTCACTCATGATATGACATAAGCGCGGCAGTATTTTTTCGGAAAGATTTCTTACCGCTATCAGCCTAAAAGCCGACATTGCAGAAAAAAGGTTTCTTACGGCGGATCTTTTTACCTCGAGTCCCCTTTCCTTAAAAAATTCCGTTAAATTATCCGAAACGGCCGAAAATGTCAGATTTTTATCGCAATATACATGGACTTCCCTTTCTTTTTGAAGGCTTTCTTCCTCAGATTTTATCTCGTCGTTTTCTTCTTGAAACGCCTGTTGAAAGAGTTCCTCATAAGAGCGCTCGGGCTGAATTTCGCAAGGCGTATAGGAGGTCGGCGCGGACAAAATCCGCTTCCTTCTTTTTACAAAATAACGCTTATTGACGCAATTGCCTGCAATTAAAAGCCCCAGTCCGACAAGAAAAGTCTGCGGCAACACGCAAACGCAACATATGGAAACAAACATTTCAAAATCCGATTCAAGGTACATCAGATCTATCGTTTCGGTCAGCTGCAAAATAAGTGCGACGACGGCAAAAAACAATGCGCTTGCGCTCAGCGCGACGCCCGTATTCATCATTTTTCTGCCCGGAACAATTTCAACTGCTTTCTTTTTTACCTGACCGAAGGTAAAATTTTCCGCTAAAATATTGGAAAACTGCGGTAGATAATCTTCGATAATTTCGTTATCGGGAGCAATTTCCTCTCCGTCGATTTCTACGCGCACGCGCAGCGCCGCGTCCTGCACGGAGGAAGCCAGAAAAAAATCGTAAAAACCTTTTTCCACTGATAAGCGCCCGTGATTCCACACTGCAAAACTTGCGGGATCGACCGACAAAGAAACGCGCTTTTTCTCCCCTGCACGCAAAAAGACCTTGGAAAATCCGACCAGTTGTTTGTACGGACGAAGCAAAGAAGAATCGACTTTCCCGATATATAATTGCACAATCTCGGCGCCGTCGTATTTTCCTTTGTTGCTTACCGTGAATTCGACATGATCGCCTGAAACGGTCATATCGGAATAGGCAAATTCGGTATAACTGAGTCCGTATCCGAAAGAAAAAGGCGGATAATTTTTGGCAGTATCGTAACCGCGATATCCCGTAAAAGGTCCTACTTTAATCAATCCTGCTTTCTGATTTCTTTTCTCACGCGCGCACATTTCCGCCGTATTTTCATACAGCGAATAAGCGAGTTTTCCCGAAGGGCAGGTCTTTCCCGACAAAATGTTGACAATCGCCTGCGCCCCGCAGGAAGTTTTCCAATCGGCAAACAGCAGCGCCGACACGCCAAATGCAAAAGAAACGTCCAAAGAACCGTCTGCCGGAATGACCGCGACGATGTTCGGATTGATCTTACGAACCTTATCGATCCATTCTTGAAAACCGGCAAAACCGATTTCGCCAATTTTTCCGTCTTTCCCCGTGTTTTCACCGAGAAACAAAACTACGGCTTGTGCCGTACGAATCATTCGGCGCAAAGAAGCGATTGAATCGATATTCCTTCCTTTCAGAAGGGAAAATTCTTCTTTCGCACATTCGAACTCAAAACAATGATCGCTGGTTAGGGCGGCACGGGAAAAAGCCTCCCGCTCCGCTTCGCTCAGTCCGATAAAAGCCAGCCTTGTCTTTCGCGCAAACGGTAAAAGATTATTATTTTTCAAAAGAACGACGCTTTCTTCCGCCGCACGCAAAGCAAGCTCGTCGCTACCCGTTTCCGTTTCTTTTTTATCCGTAACGGAACAATTTATCGCAAAATCGATCACTTTGTCGGCCATTTCGTTCAGCACGGTATCCGACAGAATTTCACCGATTGCTTCCGAGCCGCCCGTCCGATCTTTTCCTTTTTCGTATAAATCAAGAATCCGAGCCTCATCGCCTTCGGACAATATAGCCCCTAAAGCCAGAGATTCAATTCGGTTATCGATAAAATATCCGCTCTTTCCGATCTTATCCTGAAGCGTTTCGACAATCGCTTCGGCGGCGGAATCCGACAGATCTTTTGTCGGCTGACAATAAGAGATACCCGACTGCGGCAGACGGCGGATGGGCGCAAGATAAATTTCCTCGATTGTGCGGGCCGAATAATCCCGCTCAGAAATTCCCGCGCTCTCTTTTATATCGATAAATTCCGAAACGCACGGCATCACGCCGGCGCTTTGTACGCCTTCCGCCGCCGCGTTTATAAATTCGCCGCACAGATACGGATCTTCGGAAAGGCCCTTTCCCTGCGGAGTCGGCTTCACCCCGACATGATTCAGCAGAAACAAACCTTCGCCTTTTTCGCGAGCCGTTTCTGCCGAATCGCGCGAGCAATCCCTGATCAATTCCGTATTCCAGGAATTAGCAAGCGCGGAAAATGCGGGATACTTTTTCGAAAAAACCGTACCGTCTGCAGTTTTGACGACGGGTATGCCTGCCTGTTCCGCCCAAGGGTTGCCGATCGCCTTCACAGACGCGATGAGCGCAATTTTTTGCTTTGTATCCAGTTTATCTAAAATATCTTTATGTTTTAACATATCTCCGTTTACCCCCACTTTCTGCCTATTCAAAAAAGCGCACTGCCCTTCACCTACGTCAAAGTTATGATTTCCTCGGCATAATAAGCAACATAACCGTATTTTTCCGAACCCTTTATCAATTGCAACGCGCTGCGATTGTAAACGGTAATCAATTTATCACAACCGTAAAATGCCTCTTCGCCGATCGAAACGATGTGTTTCTGCAAAACCACACTTTTTAACGAATTACAGTTTTTGAAAGCATTGTTTCCGATGGAAACCAGATTTTCGGGAACACTGAAATTTGTGAGAGCGCCGCAGAAAGCGAAAACAGAATCGGGTAAAACAGTTATCGCCGAATTTAAAGCAAAACTCACGGTTTCCAATGAAGAACAATTGCTAAATGCATTCACACCCAATTCATCCACCGTCTGCGGAATAAAAGCATATGTGATCACTTGATCATTAAAAAACAAACAGTCCGCCACCTTATATCGGAAGTCCGGTTGGGCGTCGACTAAACTTTCGGGCAAAAAAATTCGTGCCGTTCCGCGCGGGTAACCGATCAATATCCATTCCCCGTCGAAAAATCCGGCAGTATATCCGTCTTTTTCGGCTTTCGGAACGGAGGCTTCCCCTGCTTTATATATTTTCAGTACATTTTCCGCGAAGTTCGGCGGCAAAGTCAGATCGCTTTCATTTCTAACCTCATACAAACGCATACAATTTTTAAATACCTCTTCGCCGATACTTTGCAGGGAAGACGGCAAAACGATATTCGACAGAGAATAACAACTTGTAAACGCATAATCCCCGATAGATACAAGCGTTTGCGGCAAGTTGATTTCCGTAAGCGACGAGCAACCGCTGAAAGCTAATTTCCCAATGGATTCAAGATTTTGCGGCAAACTAATATCCCTTAAATTTTCACAAAAATAAAATGCGTTTTCGCCAATGTTTCGCATTTCATCCGGCAAGATAACCGTTTCAAGATCGTTGCAGAAGTAAAATGCATTGTCGGCAAGATTTTCGCCGCTGCGGACGATCACCTGCCTCAATGAATTTATATCGCTGCCGAAATAATCCTTCATATTCCTGCCGCTTCCGAGTTCCGGGAGCGATAATTCGGGTACTTTACTGGACAGCAGTATATATTCACCTATCTGCTCGACGCCGTCCGGAATATACAGCGATTGTAAAGAAGTACAATTTTCCCACGCTTTGTTTCCGATAAAGTTCAGTTTTGTATTTTCTGAAAGTTCAAAAGACTTTAATTCCGTGCACCCGCCGAACGCTCTGTCGCCGATTTCCTGAAGGTTGCTGCCGTCAAAACTTTCAAGCCCCGAAGAGGAAAAAGCGCCCTCTCCCACCACGGCTATCGGCGGAGAATTGAATTGCGATAATTGTTCACAATCGGCAAACGCATATTCTCCGATAACGGGGAATTCAAGTGAATTAACCGTAAAAGAACGTATGCTTTTATTGCTGCAAAAATAATCGGGAATATTTTTCATTTCGTCGATCTCGAGTTCCCCGGAAAAGTCCGTATATTTGAACAACTCGTTCATAGTGACGAATTCTTCAAGCGATTTCAAATGCAGAAATTCAATTGCGCGAGCTCCGCAAAAAACGGCTCTTCCTCCGGTATCGATATCTCTTTTTATTTCAATGCGCGTAAGGCGTTTGCAATTCGAAAATATATCGCTGCCGACAAGCAAAGGTGTTTTTGATTCTCCGATCACGACTTCCATCAGCGATTCGCATAAGGAAAAAGCGTCATTGCCGATCGATTCAAGATTATCCGCATAAACATTTTGCAAAGAAGTACAACCATAAAAGGCTCCCGCCCCTATGTTTACAACGTTTTCGAAATTGACATTTTCCAACTTTCGGCAGTAGGAAAACGCCCATGCATTTAAATTGATCTTTCCTTTAAATGTAACCGACTTCAAATTTGCACAATCGCGAAAAGCATTGTTTGAAACGCTTTGTACCGGATGTCCGTCAATGCTCTCTTCAATTGTGATGTTCCTGTATTTATCTGCGTCGCCATAAATTCCTTGCACATACAACGGACTCCCGTCGCTCTTATCGCCGTTCTCGAATCCGTATATAATGTCGTTTTTGATAAAACTTTGTAAATCGTTTCCGTACGTAGAAACATCGTAAATCATCATTACGATCAACGCAAGAAACAACGCAAACGTTATCAACGTAAGCCAAAGCGGAAATTTCGGCCTGCACACGCAAACCGCCGCACCCGATTTTTCTGCCCCGTTCGCTACAGCCGTACCGGTTTCGGACATCCGACACGGCGACGGATCGTACTTCGCTTCCGAAAAACCGTCGTATGGCAGGTACGAAAATTCCCCGTATCTTTCGCGATTGACATGAATTTTGAACTGTACGCAGTTTTCGGGAACCTCTATCTTATAATCAAGTACAAAAGAACTCTTTCCCGACGCATTCAGATTGCCTATCGGAACTCGCTTTTCACATATCTTTGACGAAGATATTCCGAAGCACTCCAACGTAAAGTCAAGCCCGGTCAAAACTTCATCTCGCAAGTTTTCCCATTGCAAAAGAAGATATTTTTTCCCGTTTTCACGAAGAAAAACAAATTTATCCGCATATAAATGAGGATCGCACGGCGGGTAAACATACTGCCCTTTTGATATTACATCACTTTCCCGCATGGTTTTCCCCCCTCGTTATGATCTTTCGATTTGAATACTTTATAACGATAAACATCAAAAGAAGATTTACGATGATGACCAGCATGGCAAGCCCCACTATTTCATAAATCAGATTGAAAGAATATATCAAATACTTTTCGGCAAATATTCCGCCGAATCCGTAAGCTATACAAGCGCGTACAGCAAAAAAGCCCAGCGTTTCCACAAGCAAACACAAGGCGATAAATAAACTCAACCATAAAGATGAAATCCGATAAGGCTTCCTGTTGCCCGATTTAATTCCGTCCGCGGCATTCACGTGAATCAACGCAAAAGACGTCTTTTGCGGCAATTCGATTTCATCAGTCATACCTTCGCGCACAAGTTTTTCTTTGATATTCAATACGCGATACAGCTTGCCCGCTCCGTTAAACAGTAAAATATCGTAATCGAGGAAGCGGATAGAATTTTCCGTTTTACAGACCGCAAATTTTTTTGCGCCACGCTCCGAAAGTATATATCCCGAAATGTAGGGGCGCGTTTGCGCATCGGGTTCATAAATCAGGCTGACGCCCCTCTTATCCTGTATACGTTTTATTCCGCGCGCCGAAATATCGTTAATGTCATATTTAAACTTCAGAAAATATTTCGGAAGCAACCATATATGCAATACCACGAAAACCGCGCATAGCATCACCAAAAATAAAATCCACCAGAACATATATCATCCTCATTGAAAACAAATTTCGTTTTCTAAAACGCGCATTTCAATGATCTTTATTGTTATTTTATCATACCGTTACGGCCTTGTCAACCTTTCATAAATTTTTTGAATCTCATACTCGTTTTTTTGATCTTTTAAATGATTTCATCGGCAAAATTTATCTTCCGAATATATTGTATTTTGACTTAATAAAAATAGTTTGCTAACATTTTGTCAACAAAATATTTTATGAAAAAAAGATGCGGATCTGCATCCTTTTTTATGTATTCAGTTTGCGAAAAAACCTCGTAAAATATTTATTACATGTTCAAATCGTCTGTTCAATTGCACGAATTATTTTCGCCACATGCTGCGGCACCAGCTCTTTTTTCCGCAGTGCGGACAAATTAGCCTTCGTTTTGTCATCGTGTGCATACCTGCTATATAGGCTCTCGGCGTCGGCGCAAACTTTGTGCCGCACTCGGGACATTCAAAAATTTCGCTGCTTATACCAAGCACAAGGCATAAAGCTACGTTTGCTATCACGGAAATTATCGCGCACACGACAAGCATTATGCGCAGCCACGTTTCAATATCGGCATACCCAGCACATACCACGATTAATCCGATTGTGGAAAGAAGAGTAAGTAAAAACGAGATAAGCGCAACTGTATTTTTGGTTTTCGGGCTACACTTATCTTCAAGAAGAACGGCAAAATTTTCCTCGGCACGCTCGATATATTGTCTTTCATCGAGGCGCTCGCCCGAAAGCAACTCGTTGACGCTTATGCCAAGCTCTTTCGAAAGCGGCAGCATCAGCCCCACGTCAGGCAACCCGTTGCCCGTCTCCCATTTCGAAACGGTCTTTTCCGATACGTTGAGCTTTTCGGCAAGTTCCTTCTGCGTAAGTCCGCGTTCCTTACGCAGAGCCTTAATGAATTGCCCCGTCAATAATTGGTCCATATCATAACCTCCGTTTTGCTTTATGATAAAATTATTATAGCATCAACGCCGGTCTTTGTACACCCACGCTCCATAGAGTTCCCGTCAATATCGCAATTTGCAGTACAAACTTAGGAATTTTCTTTCACGTTGCCGGCATATTCGCGCGCCAAAGCGCGTGATTTTACTTATAAACACTTCATCAAATTTTTGACAGCGCAACGCCACAATTTATATATAGAGCATCGCGAGGCAGTCAAATTTACTTCACCCGAAGCGGATAAACAAAAAGGGCGCTGACGAAACGTCAGCGCCCTTTTTATGGAGCTACTGGGCGGATTCGAACCGCCGACCTGCTGATTACGAACTTGCACCCGTTTGATTACGAACTTGCACCCGTTTGATTACGAACGCAAAATCGACACCTTTTTATATCTTTACTAATAGAAAAGTATCAAAATTTAGGGCTATTTTTCGCTTTTTTGCCCTATATTATGGTGCGAATTATGGTACATAATTTTTCAATGTAATTTCGTACAGGCGAATCCCCTTTTTTCAATAAGTGGGTGTAGGTGTCTTGCGTCATTGCTAACGTTGCATGCCCTAACAGCGTTTGCAACGTCTTTTCGTTCATTCCCAACGAATGACACACCGAAGCGAACGTATGCCGCGCAGAGTGCAGGGAAACCCCCGAGATCCCGCGTTTTTTTATCAGTCTGTCAAACGCAGATCGCAAGCCCTCATATGTTTTGAATTTTCCTAATAAATTTAAGTCGAAATAATTAAAAAGTTCGTCCGTATAATAAATAATTCTTTTGCTTGTTTCCGTTTTGGGTTCGCCCTTGATCCCTGCGGCGATTGCCGAATCCACTTTGAAAAAATGCTCATCGAAGAAAAAATCTGATTTTCTCAAAGCCAGGAACTCCCCCACCCGCAAGCCCGTTACGCATAGA
>CALVXL010000123.1 GCA_944369635.1 uncultured Clostridia bacterium | reverse complement strand
TAATTTGAGTTATTCCACCGCGTCGATTTTTTTAGCGAAAAAGCTGAGCGACGAAGCGTTCCTTTCGGGTAAGAATTTAGATGAAATCAAAGCCGTTGCCATGGAAAAATACGAAAAATTAAAAGATATCGCGTTAAACTGACGGCGGTTATGCCTTAAACGACGTGTTGCCTGTATGCAGAATTTTATATTTATATTTTCGGTAACATGATGGAAAGCGAAAAAGGGCGGGGAAATTTTCCCCGCCCTTTAGGCTTTTATTATGCGATAAAATTATAATTCGCATTCGTATTTTATTTCGGTAAGTTGCGTGCCGTTCAATTGTATCGTGCGCTTTTCTTTTGTAGTGCGCATTTGCATTTTTTCGTAAAATTTAACGGCTCGGATGTATTTTTCCAATACCCAAAGGTAGGCGGAAATGTATCCATGTTTTTTCATTTCGGCCTGTGCGGCGCGAATAAGTTCCGTTCCCAAACCTTTGCGCCAAAATTCCGGCAAAATATAGATTGCCCGTATTTCTCCCGTCTTTTCGCTTGCGCTGTCCCGCGAAACGCCGTAATTTACAAGTCCCGCAACCGTATTTTTCATTTCGGCGACAAGGTAGTTTTCCAAGTTGTCCGTTTTCGGCGTGCAAAATTCTTCATTTAATTTTTCAAGATATTCCGACGGTAAAATATTATAGGCTTCTTTCCATGCGGCGCAATAAATTTTGCCTAAATCCGCTTTATCCGTTAAGGTTGCTTTCCGTATCGTCGCATTCATTTTGCAAATTCTTTTTCTGTTTGCTTTTGTTTTTGATTTTCAGCGAAAAGTAGATGATGTTGAGAAGTTCCAAGGGGATACAGAAAATAAAAAGCAACCAGGAATTTCTGAACGGAACGGTAAGAAAGATTGCCGCGGCAAGGGAAAAAATCAAAGCCGTGATAATGATGATGGAGATAAAAGTCTTTCCCCAAATGCAGTTAAAAACTAAAAGAACAATGCAGGAAGCGGGAACGGCATAAACGAATGCCAACCACATATTCGGAATTTCCGGTGCGGCGAGCAGGGTAAATACGTAAACGGCGGTGGCAACCAGCCACACCAGCAAAACGGAACAAATCGTAACGTTTGTACGCGTAAGCAAATTGATTTTATGCTTTATTTTTACGGGGGCGTCTGTCTTTTTGAGCATATCGTCCACCGTCACGCCGAAAAGATCCGCAATTTGTTTCAGCACATCCACATCGGGCATTCCCGCCGCGCGCTCCCATTTCGAAACGGCTTTATCCGAATAATTTATCTTTTCCGCAAGCTCCGCCTGCGTAAGATTGGCGGCTTTACGGTATTTTATTAAATTTTCCGCCAGAATGTTTTTCAGATCGTCCATATTTATATTTTAAGATAAAAATGCAAAAAAATCAAGTAAAAAGGGCTTTAAAACGAACATTTCTACTCTCGGTAGAGTGAAAAAAATCACTCTACCGACCGAAAAATGCAAGTAGAGGCGCGTAAACAAAAGTAGATTGCTTTTTCTGTTCGTTTGGGTGTATAGTAAAATCGATAAATATAAAGTCGGGTTGCGGCAAGGCGCGTCGGCTTTTTTTGAAAGCGCGTAATGACCGCCTGACGATACGCCGCGGCGCTGCCGCAAGGTGCGTTTTGACTTTTTCAGATCGGAGGAAAATTGTATGAAAATAGCGGTTTCGGCGGAAACGACCGTCGATTTGACGAAAGAACTTTTACAGAAATTCGATATTCACACCACGCCGTTCACGATAATCCTGGGCGACGAAGTGAAGCTCGACGGAGAGGTCGGTTGCGAGGAGATCATCGATTACGTCAACAAGACGGGCGTTCTTCCCAAAACCAGCGCGGTCAATCAGGTGCAATACGAGGAACATTTTGCACGCCTTTTGGAAAATTACGATCGTATCGTTCACTTTTCCCTTTCTTCGGAAATGAGCAGCGCTTATTCCAACGCCGTCGAAGCGGCAAAAAAATTCGGCGATAAGATCAAAGTTTTCGATTCGCGTTCGCTTTCTACGGGGATAGGACTTCTCACGGTGTACGCTTCGCAGCTCGTTTCTAAGGGAGAAAGCTTCGAAGAAGTCGTGAGAAAATGCGCCAGGCGCATACCGTACGTGCAGGCGGGATTCATTCTGGAACGCTTAGATTATCTTTATAAGGGCGGCAGGTGTTCTTCTTTGGCGTTTTTCGGGGCAAATCTTTTGAGATTGCGTCCGCAAATCCTCGTCATCGACGGAAAGATGGGCGCGGCGAAAAAATATCGCGGCAAAATCGAAAGCGCGGTGCGTTCCTATTGCGCGGACACGCTGGAACGCTTTGATAATCCCGATCTCGAAACGGCGTTTTTAACGTATACCACAGCTTCGGAGGGGATGCTGGATGAAGCGAGGAAAGCGCTTAAAGATCGCGGATTCAAAAACATTTACGAAACGCGCGCAGGCGGCACCATCACCAGCCACTGCGGCGAACACTGCCTCGGTATTCTTTACATCAACGACGGCGGTAACGTGAACTGACAAGGCGGAGGAAAAGGTGAAAGAATTCGGAAAGATCACGTTGTTCGGGGATTCCATTCCGAAAGGGTACACCACGAACGGCGGAAAAATAGAAAAAGTAAATAAGGATGCGGTTTCCATTCTGGAAGAAAAATACGGTTTCCACATTGAAAACCGCTCCGTTTACGGGCAAACGCTCAATAAGCTTTACGAGCGCGGCGTCATCGATAAATATCTGGAAGAAACGGCGGGGCAAAGCGGCAGGACGGCGGTATTTTGTATCGGCGGAAACGACAGCGATTACGACTGGAAAGCGGTAGCCGCCTCTCCCAAGGGGTTTCATCAGTCGAAAACGCCGCTAAAGGTGTTTGAAAAAGAACTTGACGAGCTCATCGGAAAATTGCAAAAAGACGGTGTGAACGTCCTTTTGACCACGCTTACGCCCGTCGATTCCAAACGGTATTTCGAGCGGGTGATTTCCAAGGTCGCGGACGGGGAAAAGGTTTTGGAATTTTTAAGCGGTGACATTACCAACATCAACCGACATCAGGAATGTTATAACCTTGCCGTAATCGGCGCGGCGGTGAAAAACAAGTGCAGGATCATCGATATCCGTTCGGAATTTTTAATGCAAACGGATTATCTCGTCAATTATTCGGACGACGGGATTCAT
>CALVXL010000122.1 GCA_944369635.1 uncultured Clostridia bacterium | reverse complement strand
CGCCGTGTTCAAACGCCAGCGTATAGGCTTTATACCCCGCGCTTTCCAGCGATTTTTTCGCTTTCAGCCCGTAAAGCGACAGCACCGTATCGTCGGAAACGATAAAGGCCTTTTTCGCCTCTATATTGCTTTCGCGCATATACGTTCCCGCGTTTTCGAGGATATTTTCCCCGATGAACGCGTCATACGGGCGCGAAGTTTCAATCCTGATTTTTTTCATATTTTTTATCGGCGAGAAGTTTCCTTTCCCGCCCCTCTTTCAAAAGCGAACGCATTTTTTCGCCGTTCTCCTCCGCCAAAGCCGCGCGGTATTCGCCGAGCCGCGCAATGAGATTGTCGATTTCCTCCAAAAGATTGTCGCGGTTATCGAAGAAAAGTTCCGTCCACATATCTTCATTTAAACGCGCCACCCGCGTCATATCGCGGAAACTGCCGGCGGAAAAACCCTTGTGGCTGATCGCGGATGGGCTTTTGACGTATGCGCTCGACAAAACGTGCGCCAGCTGAGACGTCAGAGCGATCATCTTGTCGTGCTCGTCGGGCGTAGAAACCTGCATACGCGAAAATCCGAGCGCGGTGAACAGTTCCTTTACCGCCACGAGTTTATCTATCGTAACGTTTTTATCGGGTACGAGAATCATCGACGCGTTTTTGAAAAGCGCTTCCCGCGCGTGATCGAACCCCGAAAATTCCACACCCGCCATCGGGTGTCCGCCGATAAACGTAAAGCCCTTTTCCCTTGCAAGCGGAAAAATTTTACCGCATACGGCGCGCTTTACTCCCGAAACGTCCAAAACGATGCACTTTTTCGGAATTTCGTCGGCGTGTTTAAAAAGATATTCCACCGTAGCCGATGGATAG
This sequence comes from uncultured Clostridia bacterium, assembly GCA_944369635.1. Taxonomy (GTDB): domain Bacteria; phylum Bacillota; class Clostridia; order Christensenellales; family Borkfalkiaceae; genus UMGS775. Next base: position 3,988 of record CALVXL010000122.1, on the reverse strand, counting down.
AGCGCGACGATGAGCATATCGAGCGCGGAAAAATCCGCAAGTTCTTCGTCAATGGCGCCCGTTAAAAACGCCTTCTTCATACTCTCTTCGTCGATGTCCTTTCCAAAGCCCTTATGCGGCGTGTTCTTTTTTACCGCCTTTGCCAGCGAACCGCCGATCAGACCCAGCCCGACAATGCCTATATTCATATACCTCCCCCTTATTTTGCCGCAAACGGCAGGATTTTTTCCACGTTTTCCGCAAGCGAAGCGAAAGCCTCGGGCGTGATGGACTGCTGCCCGTCGCAGAGGGCGTGCTGCGGATCGTTATGCACTTCGATGATCAGTCCGTCCGCTCCCGCCGCTGCCGCCGCAAGCGACATGGGTTTGACGTATTTTGCATACCCCGTGGCGTGGCTGGGGTCGACAACGACGGGAAGATGCGTCATGGATTTCAGAACGGGAATCGCGCAAAGATCGAGGGTGTTTCGCGTACTCGTTTCAAACGTTCTGATCCCGCGTTCGCATAAGATCACGTTTTCGTTGCCCCCCGCCATGATGTATTCCGCGCTCATGACGAGTTCCTGGAGCGTGGAGCTCATGCCGCGCTTCAGCAATATCGGCTTTTTCGTTCTGCCAAGCTCTTTTAATAGTTCGAAATTCTGCATATTGTGCGCGCCGACCTGCAACACGTCCACTTCCTCGAAAAGCGGCAGCTGGGAAATATCCATGATTTCCGTTACGATGGGAAGCCCCGTTTCCTTTTTCGCTTCCAGCAAAAGGCGGATCCCCTCGCCGCGCAGCCCCTGAAACGCGTAAGGCGAAGTTCTCGGCTTGAACGCGCCGCCGCGCAGCAGTTTTGCGCCCGCCGCCTTGACCGCCTTGGCGATGCCGATAATCTGGTTTTCGCTTTCCACCGAGCACGGCCCGGCGATGAACTGGAAGTTTCCGCCGCCGATCTTCACGCCGCCGATGTTCACCACGGTATCCTGCGGGTGGAATTTGCGGTTGGCGTTTTTGAAGGGCTCCTGGATGCGCTTTACGTCCTCCACCACGTCGAGCGAGCGGATCAGGTCGATGTCCACTTTGCTGGTATCGCCGATCAGCCCGATGACCGTTAAATTTTCGCCCTTACTGATATGCACTTCGAGCCCGCGGTCTTTCAGCCATGCGATGAGATTTTCAAGCTGCGCCGCGTCGTAATCTTTTTTGGGAATGATGATCATAATGTTTCTCCTTAAACAAAAAACGCGCCGCAATGCTGCGGCGCGTTTCCAAATACCTCGTTATATTTTTCCGAAAAAACCACAGCGTAAAATTCACTTATTTTCAAAAAAATAAGCGTAGCTAAAGTAAAAGCCGTAGTTTGCGTTGAACGTTCTTTTCATAAAACCAGTTCTCCGTCGGAAATTTACATATCTAATATAAACCAAACAAAGCCCGTTTGTCAAACTTTTAAGGAAATTTTTTTCAACTTTCCGTCCGAAATCGTCATTTTTTTATAAGGAGTGTCGCCGAAAACGCTCTTTTCCGCATTGGTGCAGGTGATGATGGTCTGTATGCCGTTTATCCTTGCGATCAGCCGCCTGCGGCGCACTTTGTCAAGCTCGCTTAAAACGTCGTCCAAGATCAGCACGGGATATTCGTTGAAGCGGCTTTTAAAGATCTGCGTTTCCGCAAGTTTGATGGAAAGCGCCACGGTGCGCTGCTGTCCTTGCGAACCGTACACCTTTACGTCCTCCCCGTTCAATAAAATCTTCATGTCGTCGCGGTGCGGTCCCACGTTGGTGAACCCCAAGCGCATATCCTTTTCGTACGACGCTTTCAAAGCCTTTAAAATACCGTCGGCAACCTCCGCTTCATCGCCCTTCCAGCCGCTTTCGGCGGAAATTTTAAGCGTTTCCTTGCCGCCGGAAAGCGCGGCGTGCGCCTCCTCGGCGAGCGGCGAAAGGGTGGATAGAAATTCGTTGCGGCGCACGACGATCTTCGCCGCGTATTTTGCGATTTCCGCGTCCCATATCGGCAGCGTTTCGTAAACCGTATCCCGATCGCGCTCCTTTAATAAGTTGTTGCGCTGTTGCAGGATTTTGTTGTAACGGTTCAGCGCGTGCAGGTAATTTTTAGACATTTGCGAAAGGGAAATATTCATGAACCGCCGCCGATCCTCCGGCGTTTCCTTGACGAGTTTGAGTTCCCCCGGGTTAAAAAACACGCTGTTGACGTTGCCTAAAAGTTCGCCGATGCGCAGGATGGGCGTGGAATTGATTTTCACGCTCTTTTTGTCCGCGCGGTTTATGACCATTTCGATATCGATCCTGCCGTAACGGCTTTCCGCCACGCAGGAAATTTCCGCGCGTTCCTCTCCTTTTTTGACGAGTTGCAGATCCTTGCTCGCGCGCGGAGAATATCCCGTGCACAGCAAAAATACCGCTTCCGCGGCGTTGGTTTTGCCCTGCGCGTTCGCTCCCGTGAGCACGTTGAGCCCTTCGTCGAAAGAAAACGTTTCTTCCGCATAATTTCTGAAATTTTTCAGTTGCAAGGATTTTATCAACATAATGCTTTTTACTCTGTTTGACTTTGGCGGCGATTTGTAGTATATTGATTAAGACGATTTTTTTATACGCACATTCTTTTGCCGCCGCTTATTCGCTTATTATTATACCGAAAAACGGCGGTAATTGCAACATAAGAGGTATATTTTATGGAAAGTTACGAGATTTTATGGAATAATACGCTGAAAACGCTGGAAACCACGGTGAGTACGGTTTCCTATTCGACCTATATTTCCATCCTTACGCCCGTCGACTTAAAGAACAATAAAATCGTATTATGCGTACCGACGGAATTTTTCGCCACGCACATCGCAAAATCGCTGGCGGATAAAATCCGCGCCGCGCTCATCGATTCCAAATCGGGCGTGACCGATTTCGAACTTTACGTAGGAAAAAGCAAGGAAGATTACTTAAAACAAGTGCGCGTAAACAATACCGATTCCCCGCAGGGAAGTCCGGTCAATCCCGCGTTCACTTTCGATTCCTTCGTCGTCGGCCCCTCCAACGAATACATTTTCGCGGCGGGCAAGGCGGTGGCGGAAAATCCCGGCGAATCGTATAACCCGCTTTTCATCTACGGCGGCACGGGGCTGGGAAAAACGCATATTTTGATGGCGATCGCCAATTATATCAAGCTGCACAACCCTTCGCTCAACGTCCTTTACGCCACCTGCGAACAATTCACCAACCAGCTGATCGAAAGTATCAGCCGCGGCGCGAACAAGGGCTCGGAATTCCGCAGCCGCTACCGCAACGTGGACGTGCTTTTGATAGACGACGTGCAGTTCCTCGCCAAAAAGGAAAGCACGCAGATGGAGTTTTTCCACACGTTCAACGAACTCGTACTGCAAAATAAGCAGGTAGTTTTGACTTCCGACCGTCCGCCGAAAGAAATAGAGCTTTTGGAAGACCGACTGAAAACCCGCTTCGAAGGCGGACTTCTCGCGGACGTACAACCCCCCGATCTCGAAACGCGCATCGCGATACTGAAAAAGAAAGCGGAAGAAAAAAAGTGCGTGATCGACATTAAAGTACTGACCTACCTTGCGGAAACGGGCGGAGAAGATATCCGCACCCTCATCGGAAAACTGACGAAAGTCATCTTTTTTTCCAAACTCAGGGAGAGCGCCATCACGACGGAACTTTCGGCGGAGGCGCTGAAAGAATCTACCGACAGCGCGCAGGAGGAAATCAAAGCGGACGACATCATCGGCTGCGTGTGTTCCTTCTTCAACATTTAGAAAAAAGATCTGCTCGATAAAAAGCGCAACAAGGAATTCGTGGAGCCGCGGCATATCTGCATGTATCTCATCAACGAGCTGATGAGCCTTCCCTTGATGACCATAGGCCAGATCATGGGCGGAAGGGATTACACCACCGTCATCCACGCGCGCGACAAAGTGGAAGAACTCATCAAGAACAATCACAAGATCGAAGTCGAAGTCAACGACCTGAAAA
>CALVXL010000121.1 GCA_944369635.1 uncultured Clostridia bacterium | reverse complement strand
GTGCTCGGCGGACTTACCACGCCGCGAGCGCCCGCCGAACGCGTAAACGATAAAGTTTTGGCAAACAACGGAAAGGATGTTACCGAAAATTACAAAAAAGGCGCGGAAGCAGCTTTGCGGATCGCTGAAGAAAATAAAGTGGATTATTGTATTTTTAAAAGTAAAAGTCCTTCGTGCGGTTGCGGGGTGATTTACGATGGAAGCTTTACGGGAAGGACTGTAGAGGGAAACGGAGTCACGACAGATCTTTTTATAAAAAACGGATTTACAGTATTAGACGAAAATTCGATATAATTTTACATTGAAAATCGTTGATATTCCGCCGAGAAAGTGATATAATTTAATGGAAAAATTTCGGAGGTAAGATTTTTATGGCTAAACAAAGAACGGAAGCTGCTGCAAAAAGAAGCCTTGTAAAACTCTGTGCGTTTATTGCGTTGTTTTTGTCGGCTGTAATTTTTGTTTTTGGCGGTTTATTTGCAGGTTCTAAAGCCGGCACAATCCTCGATCTGATTGCTAAAATCGCATTGTTGATCGGTATTGCTTTCCCGGCTTATGACTATGCGCGCAGTTTGAATAAAACATGGAAAATAATTTATTGGATTGCCCTTGTAATTTATATTTTAGGTTGTACTTTCGGCGTGTTGAAAGGATTCGGTGTTTTTTAAAAATATAGCGAAATAAAAAGTATTGAATAAAAAGGCAAGCAAAACGCTTGCCTTTTTTCATATCCGAATGATTTTTTACAACAGGACAAATAAAATGACGGTTGCGGCAATTATCGCAACAAAGGATACCGACGATATGACGAGCGCCGTTATATTTAAGCTTCTTTCTTCAGCTTTGTAAACGTAAATGGAAGCATAGACGATAGTTGCGATTTGTGCGATAAAACCTTGCAGAAAACACATAATCGCTATAAATGCGCTAAGTGCGATTCCGAATAAGGAAAATAACCAAACGATAAAACCGTGATCGGACATGATTTCATTGCCGTTCGCAATAAGATAATATGTAAAATAGGCAAAAACACACGATATGGCCATGACAACGATATGGGAAATTGAATAAGCAATACGTTTTTTTCCGCTGCATATTCCTATTTTGTTGATATGTTTTATAAAGCGAAATAAATTTCTAAACCTCATAATTTTTTCCCTTAATTCTTAATATAATGCTTATTTTATAAAAATTATATAATAGAATAGTTAAAATGTCAATATTCATTTTTTCTTTTTCCCGCATTGTCGGACAACAAAGCATAAAAGAAGTTTTATCCGGACAATTTTTTTTACGTTCGGTCCTTCGCTTGCCTTTTTTGCGGATATTTGGTAGAATAAAGTCAAAATAAAAAATCAGGTGCGACATGGCAAAACCGATAGTGGCGATTGTGGGGCGACCGAATGTAGGGAAGTCCACTTTTTTCAATAAAGTTTCCGGAAAAAAAATTTCCATCGTAAAAGATCTTCCCGGCGTAACACGCGACAGGCTTTATGTTGACGTGGAATGGTGCGGAAATTATTTTACATTGGTTGATACGGGCGGTCTGGAGCTGAAAAGCGATGACGAAATGTGGCAGCACATCAAAAAACAAGCGGAAACGGCAATTGAAACCGCCGACGTAATTATTTTCTTTACCGACGTCAAGAGCGGTTTGACCGGTGCGGACAGAGATGTTGCGCAAAAACTTCGTATGTCGGGTAAACCGGTGGTGCTTGTTGTCAACAAAATGGATACTTACCGGCCTGAAGATCTGTACGAATTTTATGAATTAGGGCTCGGCGAACCTTTCGGAATATCCGCCGAACACATGACGGGGATCGGAGAGGTGCTGGAAGAAGTCGTTTCGCATTTTAAAGATAACGGCGAAAAAGACGATCATGATTCTTTGAAAATTGCCGTTGTCGGCAGACCGAACGCGGGAAAGTCCAGTCTATGCAATAAAATTTTAGGGTTCGAAAGAACCATTGTCTCCGATATTGCGGGGACGACGCGCGACGCAATTGATACCCCTTTCACTTATAACGGAAAAAAATTCACGCTGATCGATACCGCGGGGATTCGCAAAAAGAAAAATGTGGAGGAAGATCTCGAGTATTACAGCGTTTTGCGCGCATTAGGTTCTATACGCCGTGCGGATGTCTGTGTCGTCGTTGTAGATGCGACGGAAGGTTTGACTGAACAAACCGTTAAAATTTGCGGTTATGTGCACGAGCAGGGTAAGCCGAGCGTTATTCTCATGAACAAGTGGGATCTTGTCAAAAAGGATACTCATACCGTTGAAAAATTCAACGATAAATTGAAGGAAGATCTGAAATTTATGGACTATTTCAAGCCGCTTTATATTTCCGCAAAGACGGGACAGCGGGTGGAAAAGGTTCTGGATATGGTACAAACGGTTTACGAACACGCAAATTTCCGCGTTTCTACCGGGCTTTTGAACGATCTTATTTTGGACAGCGTGCGCATGAACGAACCGCCTTCGGTAAACGGAAAACGGTTGAAAATTATGTATGCGACGCAGGCGGAAGTGTGCCCGCCAACCTTTATTTTGTTTGTGAATGAAGCGGACCTGATGCATTTTTCTTATAAAAGATATTTGGAAAACTGTATCCGTAAGGCGTTCGATTTTTCCGGGACGCCGATTAAAATCATCGTCAGAGAACAGGGGAAAGATGAATAACTGGTGGATTCTGATCATTCTTGCCGCGGGATCGTATCTAATCGGATGCTTCAACAACGCGATCATGATCTCAAAATTGAAGAAAAGCGATATTCGGCAGGTGGGAAGCGGCAATCCCGGAACGCTCAATATGAGCCGCAATTTCGGGTTGAAATTCGGCTTGCTTACGCTGTTTCTCGATATGCTCAAAGGGTTGATTCCGGCAATCGTAGGTTTTTTTGTGCTTCGCGGCAGACAACTTACGACGGCGGAATTCGATTTGGGCGATCTGGGAATATATCTTTGCGGTTTTTTTGCTGTTTTAGGTCATATTTACCCTGTATTTTATAAGTTTAAAGGCGGTAAAGGTATAGCAACTACCATCGGCGTCTTTTTAGCTTCATCTGTTTTAACGGGATGGGAATGGTTTGTCGTAGAGCTGATGAGCCTTACTGCGGCAGTATTGTTTATTTATTTTACCGAATACGGCGCAATGGGGTCGTTTATTGCGATCACGCCGCCCGCGGTATGTGCAAGCATACGTTTGTTTCTGCTTTACGGTATGAAAAGTGAAATCGTTCCGTTTTACATTGTCGCGAATATGCTGATTTTCGGAATATGTTTTATTACCTGGTTTGCGCATCGAAAAAATATCGAGCGGATGCTTGCGGGAGAAGAGCATCCCACTTCCATTCGGGAGATGATCGTAAAGATGCGCGAAAAAAAAGCGGCGAAAAGGGCAGAACAAGCGCAAAAAATGCAGGAAAATACCGATGAAAACAGGTCGGAAAAATAAAGTTGAAAATTTTTCATAATCGGATAAAGCCTCTCATATATTATTTGTGTAATGTATGGGAGGTTTTTTATATGGAAAAATTCGATATCTATAAAGATATAGCCAAACGGACCGGCGGCGACATTTATATCGGCGTTGTAGGTCCTGTCAGACCGGGCAAGTCCACGTTTGTGACCAAGTTTATGGAAACGTTGGTTTTGCCCAATATTTCCAATAAGCTCAACAAGCAGATTGCAACGGATGAAATGCCGCAGTCGGCGGACGGTAAAACCATTATGACTACCGAACCGAAATTCATTCCCGCAAATGCAGTAAAAATCCAGCTGAAAAACAAAGTTTCGGCAAAAGTGCGGTTGATCGATTGCGTCGGATATCTTGTTGACGGTGCGATGGGACATGAAGAAGGGCAGAAACCCCGCCTTGTGAAAACGCCGTGGAGCAGTAAGGAAATGCCTTTTGAAAAAGCGGCGGAACTCGGCACGAAAAAGGTGATTTCCGAACATTCGACAATCGGCGTGGTTGTCACGACGGACGGAAGTTTCGGCGAAATTCCCCGCACGAGTTACGTTTCTGCGGAAGAACGCGTGGTAAAGGAGCTCAAAGAACTCAATAAACCCTTTGTGATCGTTCTGAACGTTAAGGATCCGACTGCGGCCGACAGCGTTTCTTTGAAAAATTCGCTCGAAGGTAAGTACGGCGTTCCTGTGCTTGCGGTGAACGCAACGAAACTTACGATGGAAGATATCACCGCCGTTTTAGAACAGATTCTTTACGAATTCCCGTTACAAAGCGTGGATATTTCTTTACCCAAGTGGATGAAAGCGTTGCCGTGCGACAATAAAATCATTCGCGAGATCACCGAAAAGGTGAAGGAAGCTACCGCGGGCATGAGCAAGATGAAAGATTATGCGGGGCTTGGAGAAATGTTCGGCGACGATGAAAAGCTGACCAATCCCGAAATCAGCGAAGTAAAACTCGGCGAAGGCAAGGTCGTTTATTCCATTTCCGCAAAACCGGGGCTTTTCTACGACGTGCTGAGTGAAGAATGCGGCGATGAGATAGAGGACGATTACCAGTTGATGAGCTACATAAAATCTCTTGCGGAAGCAAAGCGTGAATACGGCAAGATCAAGGATGCGCTGAAAAGCGCGGAGGAAAGCGGATACGGAATCGTTACGCCCACGGTCAGCGAACTGTCCCTATCCGAACCCGAACTCGTCAAGCGCGGAGGTAGCTACGGTGTGAAATTAAAGGCGACCGCGCCCAGCCTGCACATCATGAAAGTAGACGTTTCGGCGGAAGTCAATCCCATCGTGGGAACGGAAAAACAAGGTGAAGAACTCGTCAATTATATGATGAAAGAATTCGAAAGTAATCCGCAAGGGATTTGGGATACGAATATGTTTGGCAAATCCCTCTATGATCTGATGGAGGAAAGCCTTTCGGGTAAGATTAAGGCGATGCCGGAGGACGCGCGCAACAAGATGTGCAAGACGCTCGGCAAGATCGTCAACGAAGGCGATGGCGGGATCATCTGTATACTTCTTTAATTTATATAAACCTCCCGAAAAAAGACGCGCGGGGCAGTTGTGCCCCGCGCGTTTCGCATGTATTTTTTTGTTTCAGTTTTTAATGAGAATTTTTTCTACCGCCGCAACGACAAGATACATAAGCGTTGCAAGCAGACAAAGAACGACGGTCGCCGCCATGACGAGATCGAGTTTGAATACCTGCCCGCCGTAGACGATCAGATAGCCGAGTCCCGCTTTGGATACCATGTATTCGCCCATGACGGAGCCGATCCACGCCATGCCCACGTCGATTTTAAGTGTGCTCACAAAAGTTTTCATCGTGCCGGGTATGACGAGTTTTCTGAGAATCTGAAATTTCGTTGCCCCCATGGAGCGCATCAACAGAATTTTATCTTTGTCGGTGGCGAGAAAGCCGCTCAGCATATTGATGATGGTTACGATCAGTCCGATGAGAACCGCCATTAACACGATAGACTTGCTGCCGCTCCCGCACCAGACGATGATGATCGGCCCTAACGCGATCTTCGGCAGAGCATTTAATACGATGAGATAGGGTTCGAAAACCCTCCGCAGCACGTCGGACCACCATAAAAGCAAAGCGATGAATGTGCCGAGTACTACGGCGATCAGAAAGCCGAGTACGGTTTCGTACAGCGTTACGCCGATATGGTAAAACAGATTGTCGTTCTTAATCAGATCCGCAATGGTAACGACGATGCGCTTCGGACTGCTTGTGATAAATACGTCAAATACGCCGGTATCGGCAAGTAGCTGCCAAAGCAGGAGCGCCGCAGCGAGAATGCCGAGTCCGAGCGCCCAGACAAGCGCTGTTTTTTTGCGGAGTTTGCCGAGATATTTAATATGATCGGCTGAAAATTCTTTTGTCTTGTCTTTTTTCATTCGTTCAGCTCCTTCCAAAGTTTTTCAAACCATTTTCCGAATTCGGGATGCTCTCTCCGTTCGAGCGGCGTGCGCCCGCCGAGATCGATTTTGTGAATATATTTTACAAAGCACGGTCTTTGAGAGAGAACAATGATCTTATCCGCAAGGGAAATGGCTTCGGATATATCGTGTGTGACCAGAATCGTCGATTTTCCCTCGTGTTTGATGATGTGATAAACATCGTCGCATACCGATAGCCGCGTCTGATAGTCGAGGGCGGAAAAAGGTTCGTCGAGCAACAATATATCGGGATTAAGCGCAAGCGTCCTGATCAGCGCGGCTCTTTGCCGCATTCCGCCGGATAATTGCGAGGGGTAATTTTTCCTGAATTCGCCGAGTCCGTATTTTTGCAAAAGTTCCAGCGCATAGGACTTATGTTCCGCATCGCATTTCTTTTTGATTTCCAGCGGAAGATAAATATTTTTCTCGATGGTCCGCCAGGGGAAAAGCTGATCTTTTTGAAGCATATAACCGAACTGGGCGTTTGCTTTCGCAACGAAAATTTCTCCGTGCGTCGGTTTCATCAGTCCCGCGATCAGGGAAAGTATGGTCGTTTTTCCGCAACCCGACGGCCCGATCACCGAAATGAATTCCCCTTGATCCAAGGTAAAAGAAAGATCTTTCACCGCTTTTACTTCGTCGGTTTTTGTCTGATACGTCAATGCAACGTGTTTTAATTCCAACAGTTTTTCCATAGTATTTCTCCCGTAAAGGCGGAACGCCGCGTTATTTGAATATCGCCTCCGCGTAGGAGTTGTTCACAACTTTTTCAAAAGGTACGCGTTCGTCGAGTTCGCCGGCATTCTGCATGATGTCTTGCAGACGGTTAAAGCTTTCTTCGCTCATCGTAAGATCGTCCGTCCACGCGTCTATCGCTTTATAACTCGTTACGGAAACGGTCAGAGATTCTACGGAAGTGGAGGGAAATTGACCGACGATGGCTTGCGCGATCTCTTCGTCTGTCGCGGTGTTCATAAAATCGTATGCTTTTTTTAACGCTCTCAAAAATGCGTTGATCGTTTCGAGGTTCTTTTCAATATAGCTTTGTTTAGCCACAAAAGAAGTGTAGGGGACTTCGCCCGCGCCTTCGCCGACGCTTGCAACCACGTAACCTTTACCCGCTTTTTCGTATTCGGACGCCAAGGGTTCGAACATGGTGCAGTAATCGCCCGTGCCCGATTCGAAAGCCGCCGTCATCAGATCGAATTGTACGTCTGTGATGAGGGTAAGGTCTTCGCCGTCATAAAGATTATGCTGATTTACTAAGTATTCGAAAGTCATCAAAGGCACGCCGCCCGGTCTCCCTGCGAGGATTCCCTTGCCGGCCAGATCTTCCCATTTGAAGTCCGGTTCGTCTACGCGCGAGACGAGGAAAGACCCGTCTTTTTGGGTGAGTTGACCGAAGACAATGGGATAATCGGTTTTGCCCTGATTATATACGTATAAACTGCTTTCGGGCCCCATCAGTCCGATCTGCGCGCTGTTTGAAAGTACGGCGGTCATCACTTTATCCGCTCCGCCTCCGTTGGTCAGTTTGATTTCAAGACCTTCTTCTTTAAAAAAGTCCTTTTCGATCGCTACGTATAAAGGCGCGTAGAAAACCGAGTGGGTGACTTCGTTGAGTTCTATTTTTTTCAGTCCGTCGTCGTCTTTTTTGCATGCGGAGAAAGGCAAAGCAAATAAGACAATAGCCAAAATTGCAACAATGATTTTTTTCATGTTCAGTCTCCGAAAAATTTTTGTATAGTTCATTGTATGAAAACACGCCCGATTTTGATAATCGGCGCTTAATTATATTTGACATTCGGCATAAAGTTTATTATAATAATTCCATACGCAATTTTACGGAAAAGATTAAATCGGTTTTTGGAGAAAACAGAATGGAAAAAACCTATACTCCCGCGGATTTTGAGAAAAAAATCTACGAAAATTGGCAAAATAAAGGATATTTTAAAGCTTATGTCGATCCCGAGAAGCTTCCTTTCACCATTATGATGCCGCCCCCGAATATTACGGGGCAACTGCATATGGGACATGCGCTTGACGAGACGTTGCAGGATATTCTGACGCGTTTCAAGAGAATGCAGGGGTATTCCGCGCTGTGGCTTCCCGGCACCGATCACGCATCCATCGCCACGGAAGTAAAGATCGTGGAACAGCTTGCAGCCGAAGGCCTTACCAAAGAACAGGTCGGCAGGGAAGAATTTTTGCGTCGCGCTTGGGCATGGAAGGAAAAATACGGCGGCAGGATTGTGGAACAGCTTAAATGCCTCGGTTCCTCCTGCGATTGGGACAGGCTGGCTTTTACCATGGACGAGCGTTGCTCCAGGGCCGTGCGGGAAGTATTTGTCAATCTGTATGAAAAAGGACTGATTTATCGCGGGGCAAGGATCATCAACTGGTGCCCCGATTGTAAAACCGCGCTTTCCGACGCCGAAGTGGAATAT
>CALVXL010000120.1 GCA_944369635.1 uncultured Clostridia bacterium | reverse complement strand
TTTTCCGTCGTTTCGTCAAAACCGAGTTTCAGAGCGGTATAACCGTCTCTTTCCAAAGTTTTCACCTGCACGATCGGGCAAGGACCCGCTTCCACTACCGTTACGGGTATCACTTTGCCGTCGGGAGCGAAAACCTGCGTCATTCCCAACTTCTTTCCAATGATTGCTTTATTCATAGATAAAGTTCACCTCCGTATATTTATATATATTGATTATAATTTGATCTTGATGTCCACGCCTGCGGGCAGGTGAATGCTGTCCAAAAGCTTGATGTTGGGCGAATAGATGTCGATAAGACGCTTGTGCGTTCTGATCTCGAACTGTTCGCGGCTGTCCTTATACTTGTGCGGGGAACGCAAAATCGTAACGATTTCCTTCTCCGTCGGCAGAGGAATGGGCCCGCTGATCTTCGCGCCGCCTTTCTTCATCGTGTCAACGATGCGCGCCGCCGCCTGGTCCACCATCTCGTGGTCGTAAGATACCAATTTGATTCTGATTTTCTGACTTGCCATGATTTTTCTCCTTTTCTTTATCCTAACATTTCGTCAACTTTGCCGTGTGTGTCGAATCCGTAAACATAAAAAAATCATTCGCCGATACTTAATTAAATTAAGTCGCTGCGAATGACTGCGATTCACGTAACCCGATGTTAGTCGCAGAGGTCGAGCCTCTACATTTGTCAACGGAAATTATCTTTTCGCCCGCTGTTTAAAGCGAAATTAAGTAACTTTCCGTATCAACCCTATTACACAGCTTAACCATTATATTAAATTTACCGCCCGAAGTCAACTGTTTTTTAAAGGTTTTTTGCCGTATTTTAAAGATTTTTTGAAGTTTTTTATCAGGCATACAAGATCTTGCGCCCGTATTTTTCTCACCGACAAAATACGGCGCAAAAATTTATGCGGGGTGCGGAAAATATTTCCGCGCCCCGACGCAAACACGCATTTTTTGAAATAAGACGGTTGTTTTAATTGTACGCCGCTCAGAGATATTGCATGATAAGATATGAAAGACCCGTAAGCACAGCGAGCCCGACAAGCACCGTCAATAGCACCTTCCAGATCGCTACCGGCGTTTTTCCCGTAACCCTGCCGTTGGTTCCGTTCACAAAAAAGTTATAAATCTTTTTTCTGAACCCGAAATGCCCGGCATAGACGGGAAGAAGAACATATTTGTACGTTACGTTGAAGTGCTTTGTGCCGATGTTGAAGTATTCGACCACATCGTAAGAATATTGCGAAAGAATAAGGCGCTTCAGCTCGGCGTCCATCTTCTGCTTCGCTTCTCCCCAGCATACGGAAATATCCTTATCGTAATAATACGAAGAAAATCCGAGCAGATATTTTCCGTCGTACTTGGTGGAACGGTTGCTGTCGAACGGCCCCATCTTTTCGAGATCGCGCTGCGTGACTCTCGACCCCGCAACGATGCCTACGTCGTCGAAAAAGTGGCTGAAATTACCGCCGATATTGCGCCAGACGATATACGTCTCCGTCCTGCGGTTTTTTCCCGAACCGACGGTACGCGTATGCCTCTTTCCGATACGTCCCGAATAAATCGATTCGGTATTGCTGTCAAAAGTAAAACAAGGTATGTATACGCCGTGAATGTTTTCCGCTTTCAGATTCTTTTTAAACGAGCCGGGTGCGAAGATCTTTTTCTTTGCCCAGCGTTTGCAACACTCGTTCGCCCCCTCCGCCGTCAGTTTGAAGGGCAACAACGCGTTGGGTTTCAGCCCGGCGAGCTCGTTCGATTCCACCACCTGCGCCGTGCCGCAGAAAGGGCAGACGCTTGCCGTTTCGCCCCTGTCCAAAACCACTTTCGCCCCGCAGTTTTCGCAACGGTAAACTTTTGCCTCGTCGTTCCATTCCGCGCCGCCCGTGCCGAGAGCGTTTTCGATGGCCAGTTCGTCGGCCTGCACGTAGGTGGCGAAACTTTCCTTTCTGCCGCAATGCTCGCAATAGAGCATCTGACTTGCGGGATCGAACTTCATGTTAGAACCGCAGGAATCACACTTTACGTTTTCCGTTTCCACCTGTTCGGCTTCCGCCTGTTTGTTCAATTCTTCTTCCATATATCCTCCCCGTTTCCTTGCGAAAAACTTTTCCGCACCGTTATCTTGCCGCCGCGGCGCGCATGCGCCGTGCGGCGGGGGCAATTTGAACAAGCGGCGCGTTCCGCGCCGCTTTTCTGCGATTATTGCACGTCGTTGAGTTCTTCGAGCATCTTTTCGAGATCCGCTCCGTGAACGTCAGCCGCTTCGCCGACCGTTTCGCCGTGCGCCAGCGCGCAGCCGAGGCAATGCATTCCGTAATTCATCAGGATTTCGCCGGCCTTGGGGTTGATTTCCAACGCGTCGAAGATCTTGGTATCAGCCGTGATTTTCTTTGCCATAATATTTTTCTCCTTTCCGTTACCGGATATATTTTTAAAATTTATTGCCGCATTCGGGACAGAATTTCGCCGAAGCCTTAACTTCCGCTCCACATTCGGGACAGAATTTTTTAGCAGCGAGCTTTTCGCCGCATTCGGGACAGAATTTCGCCTTTGCGCTGATGTGTGCGCCGCACTTGGGGCACACCGCACCGCCAACAGCCGCTCCCGCCGCAGCGCCCGCCGCTACGCCGGCGTTATTGTTTACGGGTTGCTGTGCGCCGCGGAACGCTTCCGAGAAAATCGAACCGAGCCCCGCGCCCGCGCCGATCCCCATGCCTGCGCCTACAAACGCGCCGCCCATACCCTGGTTTTTCGCCGCGTCCTTCATCGCTTCCGCCGCGGAAATCTTCAGCATGACGTCCGTCTTGTCACCCAAAATGCCGAGCTTGCTCCTTTCGTCGATCGCCTTTTCCACCTCTTCGGGAACGGACATGTTTTCGATGAAAAGATTGGTCAGCATCAAGCCGATGGACTTGAATTTATCCTGGATGCTGTGTTTGACGATTTCGTTGAATTCCAGCGTGTTGCCCGCAAGATCGAGCGCGGAAATCTTGCTTTCCCCGATAGCGTCGGTCAACGCGGAAAGCAACATGGTTTTCAGCCAGTCGGTGATGTCGCTCGTTTTATAAGTGGAATTCGTGCCGAAAAGTTCGCGCAGAAATACGCCGGAATCGTGCACCTTGAAGGCGAACGAGCCATAGCCTTTGACGCGGATCATGCCGAATTCGGGATCACGCATCATGATCGGATTCGCCGTTCCCCACTTAATGCCGGTAAACTGTTTTACGCTGACATAATAAATGTCGAGCGTGATCGGCGTCTGAAACGCATATTTCCAACCTGCAAGTTTGGAAAGAATCGGGAAAATTTCCGTATTCAGATCGTAAGTGCCCGCGGGAAAGATATCGCATATCTGCCCCTTATGCACGAAAATCGCTTCCTGCGATTCGCGCACCACGAGTTTACTCTTCTGATTGACCTCGCGCCCCGCGTTCTTCAAGGGATATTTATAGACGATTTGGTCCTTGGAATCGTCGCTCCACTCAATGATTTTTAAGAAAAGAGCCATAAATGCCGCCTCCCCCTTTTTTTAGACAATTATAACATATAATATGCGGATTGACAATTATTTTTTTGTGCTTTTTTTATTTACATTTCGCCGGCAATATGCTATAATGTGAAAAGTAAAACGAAAAAACAAAGGTTTTTGCGGCAGCAAGCGGTCTTCTTTGTTTTTGTATATTTTTCGCGCAGGTGTAGTTTAGTGGCAAAACAACAGCTTCCCAAGCTGTGGTTGTGAGTTCGATTCTCATCACCTGCTCCAGAAATAAAAGCACACGGATAACAGCCGTGTGCTTTTATTTTTGCGTTGGAAGGCGAGGGAATCGAACTCGTTCGGGGCGCTTGCGCCTTTGCCGTTTTCCTTTCGGCTGCATTTTTCGGAACAAAAACTCAGGCAATTTCTCATCACCTCGTCGCCGCAAATTAAAGTTGCGGGCAGGTCGGGAAAATTTCCCGACCTGCCCGTTTATGCCTGCGGCTCCTCTTTCCCGAAAAGTTCTTTGATACTTTTCGGGAAGATTGCTTTTCTCCACGCGTTCCGCCCGCCGCGCAAACCGCCCGGCCCTTTTAAATTCCGACAACAACGCAATATATCCGTCTCGCAGACTTTCACATTCCGAATGCGACAAAACTCAACGCGCAAACAAAAAAATAAGCGGTCGCTTAAAAAGCAACCGCTTTAAAACCATGCCCTGCCGATTATTCGCCTTTGAAAGGCAGAAGATCGGTAATTCTCGCGCGTTTGATCGCCGTGGCGAGCACTCTTTGGTGCTTTGCGCATACGCCCGTCATTCTTCTCGGCAGAATTTTGCCGTTTTCGGAAACGTATTTTTTCAGCGTAGCCACGTCCTTATAGTCGATGTTATCGACTTTTCCCTGACAAAAAGCGCAAACTTTTTTTCTGGGAACTCTCTTTATTACCTTTTTAACCGTCGTTTTGTTCTCTTCCATAATCCTTAAAACTCCTTATGTTTCAGAACGGCAGATCGTCATCGTTGTCCAGCGCTTCGAGCTGCGGGCGCTGCTTTTTCACCGCCACGACCTCTTCCGCAAAAGGTTCGCCCGCGGAAGCGTTTTTCGGCGTTAAAAATTCCACGTCGCTGGCAATCACTTCGGTAACCGTCCTCTTGATACCGTCCTTATCTTCGTAAGAACGGTTCTGTAAGTTGCCTACTACCGCAACTTTATTCCCCTTCTTCAGGTATCTTCCGCAGGTTTCCGCTCTGCCGCGCCATACGGTAACGTTGAAAAAGTCCGTTTCGCGCGTCCCGTCGCTATTGGGAAAGTCCCTCGTTACGGCGACGGAAAAATGGCAGACCGCCACGCCGCTGGGCGTTTCGGAAAGTTCGGGATCCCTCGTCAGATTTCCTATCAAGATCACTTTGTTCATAATTTACTCCCGTGCTTACGCCTTTGTAATCAATCTTCTCATGATTCCATCGGTTATGCCAACAACTCTCTTCATTTCGACGACAAAGTCTTTTCCGCTTTCGAACGTCATTACCACATAGTAGCCTTCGGTCTTGTAGTTAATGGGATACTGCAGTTTTTTCATGCCCCATCTGTCCGTCTTTTCGACGACGCCGCCGTTGGCGGTAACCAGATCCTCAAACTTTTTGATAATGACTTCTCTCGCTTCTTCTTCCAGCTCAGGCGCCAAAATGTAAAGCATATCGTATTTCGTCATATCTTTTACCTCCCGGTCTTATTCGGATTGCGTCCTTCCGCAATCAAGGTTCATTTATTTTATCAAAAAATTTTTTTCTTGTCAACTTTTTTTATATGTTCGGAAAACTTTCCGAAAGTTCGATAAGCTCTTTCAGCGTTTTGTTTTTAATGTTTTTATTGGGCACCGCCGACAAAAATCCGACTTCGTAAAGTTCCTGCAAAGTGGACTTTTCCAAATTGTCTTTTATTCCCGTCTGAACGGTATCCGCAAGATCGACGATTCTGATGTCCCCCGTTTCCCTATAGGAATACGCATCCGGCGTGCCGCTCTTTTGGTACATCAGCAAAAGCCAGATTCCGGCGTCCTTATCGAGCTTGAAATATTCGCCTTCTCCGTACGCTTCCGTCGGTTCGGCGCATTCGGTGTAAGTATATCCCGCCGTTTCGTCTCCCGAACGTGTAAACCAGCGGAAATTTTTATAAATTTCTTCCTCTTCGGGCAAAATCGTACTCGCGTCGATAAAACCTTTTATTTCGTAAACGTCGCCCACCGTCAGCGCGTTCATCGTAGAGGAAATATTGCCGACGGTGGCGTTCTTTCTGAACAGCGCGTCGAGCAGCAGATTTTCCTCTCCTTCGGGAACGTCCACGATCTCTTCGATTTTCAGCTCGCTCACCTTGCCGTCAAGCTCACTCAGTTTCGTATCCCGCAGCGCGCGCAGGATTGCGGGCGACGTTTCGCTTATTTCTATCACGTCCCCTATCGCAAGCGCCTGCACCTTGGCGTCGATATCCATATTTTTGAACTCACCCACCGTGGTGTCCGCCGAAATGATTTTGCTTGTCAGCGATCCTTCCGCCACCGTAAGCCCCAGATCGCCGACGGTAAGCGAATTGATTTTTTCCTCGAAGTCCATGGATTTCAGCTCCGCGACGGTGGAAGAGGGCGACACGATCTTGCTCATCAACCCGCCTTCGGAAACGTTCACGCCGAGGTCGGCGAGGGTGAGTTCGTTCACCTTTACGTCGATAAATCCGCTTTCTTTGATCTGCGCGATGGTCGTGTCGGACGTTAAGATCTTTCCCGCAAGGGACGTTTCGTCGATTTCTATTTTCAGTTCCGCAAGCGTGAGCGATTCGATTTTTTCTTCGAAATTCATCGTTTTGAGCTCGCCTACCGTACAAGTTTCCCCGACGATGTTTTCCAATACCGAGCCCGTCAAATCGATTCCGAGATCTTCTTCAAGAGTCAGCGCGTCTATACGAGAGGTGAAATTTTCCGCAATAGAGCTCAACGTATCTTCGCCGTGCACGATTTTCGCCACAAGCGCATTGTCGCCGATAAGATCCACGCCAAAATCGGCGTTCAGATCGTCGATGGTCATGTTTTTCACGTCGCCGAGCGTTTCGGAAAGAGAACTTACGGCGTCGGTGACGGGAATATCCATGATTCCCTCGCTTCTGAAATAAAGTTCTTTCTCCCGCGCCGCGTCGAGAAGATTTCCGTCCGCGTAAGCGTTTTCATAATCGCCCGTTTCCCCGACGTAATAGATTTGTTCCGTTTTGTCCTTGTAATATGCGTTGTCTACGGAGAAGTCCTCCGAAGTGATCTTCACGTATGTTTCCTTGGTGGAAAACAGCGGCAGATCGGGCAGCGTGAATCCGAATGATTCCGACAGGGAACCGAGCGACGCCGTAACGCTTATTGCAGAGGCGATGTCGGACCCGAGTTGCGAAAAAGTAAGGGTTTTGATCTTGTCGAGATCTAAGGTGACAAACTTTTTCACGCTTTCATTCTGCGCAAGACTTTCCAGCGCGTCGTTCAGAAACGGAAGATATTCGGTATACTGCCCTATCGTGGTATCGGAAGCGGAAAGTTTCTGGATCGCTTCGATGAGCGTATAATCGTTCAGGCTGTCGCCCACATATTCGCCTATCGCGGGCACGCTATTCTTAATTGTGCCGACTTTTGTTTTTGTTACGATCAGGTATTCCGCCCCGGCAAGCGCACCCGCGCCGAGCACCATGCCGAGAAGAATGACGAGAATATATTTAAAGATTTTTCCTAACATAAGCACCGTCCGTAAGTTTTTTTGTTACATTATACTACGAAACCGAATTTTTTGCAACAATATTGAGCCCGCGCCGAACGCGGCTTTTATCTTTACGCACATCGGTTCCGCATAAAGCCACGCGCACGGCATGGCGCATTTATAATCATTACAAGCAATCTTCCGCCGCGCGCAGAAAACCGTTCAGAAATTTTCCTCCCCGTCGGGATCCGCGGGCAGTATTTCCCCCGCTTCCTCCGCGCCGATTTCCGAAACGTCTTTGAGTTTTCTTTCGATGGTACGCGTCCTGCGGGAAGCGAGATCGATGGAGTCCTGCGCTTCTTGCAGCTTTTTCCCCGTCTTTTCGAGAAGAAGGGAAAATTTCATGAACTCGCTTTTGAACACCGAGAGAAGTCGCCAGAGTTCGCGGCTGCGCTTTTCGATGGCAACCGTCTTGAATCCGACCTGCAGGCTGTTTAACAAAGCGTAAAGATTGGTCGGCCCGCACGCCATGATGCGCTTGGAATGAAGATACGCCGTAAGATCGGTGTTTCTGATCGTTTCGGCAAACAGGCCTTCGACGGGAAGATACATGATGGCAAAGTCCGTCGTAACGGGCGGACATATGTACTTTGCGGCGATGCTGTCCGCCTGCCGTTTAACGGCGGCAAACAGACCTTTCTGCGCCGCACGCGCCGCTTCCTCGCTTTCTGCGGAAGCGAGCCGCGCATATTCTTCCACGGGAAATTTGGAATCGACGGGAAGATACGTTTTGTTTCCGTTTTTATCGGGAAGCACGACGGCAAAATCGACAAACGAATCGACGGAGGCGTTCAGACGGCAATTGCGCACGAACTGTTCGGGCGAAAGCATATCCGAAAGCAGGTTTTCCAGCTGAATTTCCCCCCACGTACCCCTTATTTTCACATTGGAAAAGATCTTTTTGATATCGCTCACGCTGTCGGCAAGTTTGTTGACTTCCCCGATCCCCAACGCGACTTTATTCAAATTGTCCGCTATGATACGGTACGAGCCTTCCAGCCGTTGCTCCAGCGTTGCGGAAAGCTTTTCGTCCACCGTATACCGCATTTCCCGCAGGGATTTTTCGTTTTTTTCCGAAAGGTCGCGGATCGCGCCGGAAAGGTGTGCGGTCATGTCGTCGATACGGCGGTTCTGCGCGGAAAACGCGCGGTCGATGCTGTTGATGAGCGCGGCATTGCGCACGTCGCTGAGCTTATCGTTTTCGCCGCCCTGCGTTTTCGTTTTTTTCAAAAGGAGCGCGACCAGCAAGAACAGGTTGACCACGCTAAGTATCGCTGTGATCGCTATAATGATATCCATTTTCTTCCTCCGTTAAAGCTCTTTTTTCGCGACGGAAAGCAGTTTTTCGCGATCGTTCATCTTCCCGTCGAGCACGGCGAGGCGGAAAAGCTTTTTAAGTTGCTCGCCAAGCGCCTTGCCGCGGTAACCGAGACCGGCAAGATCCGTGCCGTCGATCTTCAGTTCCTTCAAAGTAAACGGCGCGCCTTCCGCACGCATTTTTTCGGCGATTGCATTCCACTTTTTCACGGTGGGCGCGACGGACAGATCGTCTTTGCAAGCGGAGTAGTCCGCCTGTTTCAGCAAAAGCAGTTTTTCTATATAGCGATGGTTTTCCGCAAGAAAAAGCCGCACTTTGCTTTCGCGCATCTTCAGATCGAGATCCGCCATATGCAGTTTCGTAAGCGCCGCGACCTCCTCGATAAGCGCATTCGGCGCCTTCAGGCGCAACAGCACTTCCCGCGCAATCCTTTCTCCGTCGTCGGCATGCGTTTTATACGCACCGTAACGGTTCATCGCATAGGGTTTGCCCACGTCGTGCAAAAGCGCGGCAAAGCGGACGGACGGCACGGCGTACAGCACGGTTCTGAAAGAATGTTCCAATACGTCGTGATCGTGAAAATCGCTGCGCTGTTTCATCTTGTCGCCCGCGGCGAGTTCGGGCAGTATCCGCTCGAAAACGCCGATCTCGTGGCAGAGTTTCAAAGATACGTAGTGCCCTTTTTGATCGGAAAAGGAGTATTTCGTATCGGAAACGAGCATGGCGGAAAGCTCGGCGAAAATCCGTTCCGCCGCGATGTCGTCGATATTGCGAGCGTACTTTCTCGCGCCCTCTTTCACTTCTTTTGTGGGACAAAAACCCAGCTCGCCCGCAAAACGGCACAGCCGCAACAACCGAAGCCCGTCGGAAGAAAACACCTTTTGCGGCGCGGCGACGGTATCGAGCTTTTTATTTTTGATATCCTCCATGCCGCCCAGAGGATCGGCGAACGCGCCGTTTTTCAAATCGTAATACACGGCGTTGCATTTAAAATCCCTCCGCAGAGCGTCGGCTACGATGTCGTCGGTAAAAAACGTGCGCGCGGGCGTATGCGCCCCGCCCGCTTCGTATTCCTCGCCGCGGAACGTGGTGTGTTCGTAGTGCCGCCCCTCGGCGTCTTTGAACATGATTGTACCCGTGCGCGGATAGACGGCGGCGACGGAAAATTCCTTTCCGAGCGCGCGGGAGAGTTCTTCCGCCGTGTTTGCGGAAGCCAGATCGATATCTCCCGAAAGTTTTCCGTCGATCAGAAAGTTCCGGACGATGCCGCCGACGAGATATAAATTTTTATCGAGCCGCGCCGCCAACGCCCTGAGCGGCGCATTAATTTTGTCAATCATAAAATTATTATAGCATAAAAGTTGTAATTTTGCCGAAAATGTAGTAAACTTTATTTATATAAATT
>CALVXL010000119.1 GCA_944369635.1 uncultured Clostridia bacterium | reverse complement strand
ACACCTCGCTTTATATTGAAAAACTTGCGGGAGTGCAGGAAATCGTCTTTATCGAAAGCAAGGGCGAACTTAAAGAAAAAACCGTTTCACAGCTTTTGGAAGGCTTTGAGCTGTATATTCCGCTCGGTGAACTGGTCGATGCGGAAAAAGAAATCGCCCGCTTGAAAGGCGAGCTGGAAAAGGCGGAAAACGAAATTGTCAGGGCAAATGCAAAACTTGCGAATAACGGTTTTTTGGAAAAAGCTCCGAAAACTTTGGTGGACAAGGAACGCGAAAAGCTGAATAAATTTATCGAACTTCGAAAAAAAATCATGCGGGAAATCAAAGAATTCGAATAAATGCCTAAATTAAAAACGCGGCGATATTTCGCCGCGTTTTTTTGTTTTTTCAATATTCAAATTTTCCGCAATCGATAACTTTGATTTCCGTGTCTTTGGAAGCGACGGAAATAATATAATCTTCATATTTTATGGTTTTTGTCGTTACGCTTTGTAATTCGCCGTCGTAAATAATGTTGTCGCCGTCGATGACGATTTTTTTCAGTTCGGCAACGACAGAGCCGGCGTTGTATTTGACAAAACTTTCCGCTTTCGTCCAAAGCGTATAAAACTGTTCGTCGGAATCGGGAACGATACCGAAATATTTTTTTGCAAGCTTATCGTGATTTGCGGGGCGTATTTTTTCAATATCCACGCCGAGACGTCGTTTGCCTATGGCGACGGCAACCATGTCGCCGCTGTGGGATATGTTGAAAAAATGCTCGCATTCCAAAAGCGCAAGCTTTCCGTAAGGGGAGCGTACCAGTCCCGACTCGTCGGCTTTTATGCCGTAGTCCGTTTCGAAGATTTTGAATAAAAAGTCGTGAGAGCGCGATTTGTCGCACCTCGCCAGATAGATAGTAACCATATTCTTATTGTAAAGCATTGTCGGCTGAAAGTCAATAGTGATTTTTAAAAATTTATTTATTATTTGTGAAATTGACAAGTCGTTCGGAATGTGTTATTCTTTTAACATGGGAGGCGTTCAATATGGACTTTAATCAGATATTGCAAGATATTCTCAATTGGCTCAGCACAAGCGGCGTCAAACTTGTGTTGGGATTGATTGCTTTTGTAATAGTTTGTAAAATCATCAATTCTCTGACAAAGCGCATCAAGCGGCGCATGGAAAAGAAAAACGTGGAAAAAACCGTTATTTCCGTAACCTATAAGGTTTTGCGCACGGTTTTGAAACTGATTGCTTTTATTGTGTTGCTGGGTTTTTGGGGAATCGATACCTCGGGAATCGGCGCGCTTATCGCTTCTGCGGGAGTTGCGATCGGCCTTGCCATGCAGGGGTCGCTATCCAATCTCGCCGGCGGTATTTTGATCGTTGTGCTTCGTCCCTTTAAGCTCGGCGATTACATCGAGGCGCAAGGCGAAGAGGGAACGGTAGAGGAAATCTCCATTTTCTACACTTATCTTGTTTCTCCCGACAATAAGACGATCATGATTCCCAACGGTTCGCTTTTAAATGGAAATATCATCAATTACAGTACAAAAAGCCTCCGTCGCGTGGATCTGCTTTATTCGATCGGGTATGACGAAGATTTTGAAAGGGCCAAAGCGGTTATTTTGGACGTAATTTCCAAAAACGAAATGATACTCAAAGATCCTTCTCCGTTGGTAAGGGTGAAAAATCATGCGGCGAGCTCTATCGATATCGTAACCCGAGTCTGGGTGGAAAGCGGCGATTATTGGAGTGTGTTCTTTCAGATGCAGGAAGACGTGAAGAAGCGTTTCGACGAAGAAGGAATTTCCATTCCTTATCCGCAGCTCGATGTACACCTTGATAAGATTGAAAAATAATGCATAATTTATGTATATTTTTTAAATATGCATAAAATTACTTGATTTTTTGCATTTTAAGTGTTATAATTTATTACATCAAAACCTGATTACAATTTACCTGTTATAATTTGTGTGAAGAGCAGCGCCCCCGACGATCGAGTCGGGGGCGCTGCTCTTTTTTCGGATATTTTTCGCAAAATTTTTTCTATTCGCTGAAAATTACGTGCATGGTAATGGACTGGTTTTCTTCGATGGTGGCATATATTTTCCATTTGTTGATTTCGGCTACCCGCTTTGCAATGGAAAGGCCGAGCCCGCTTCCGCCGGTATCGCGACTTCTGGAATTTTCCGCGCGGTAAAATCTTTCGAAAATTTTATTTTTTGTGTCTGCTTTAATGGAGTAAGATTTGTTGTAAACGGTAAAAATCGCTTTTTCTCCGTTCTTTTTCAAGGTGCATCGGATCTCTTTGTCTTCGGAATATTTCAGCGCGTTATCCAGCAAAATGGTAATTATTTTTTCAACGGACGCCGCGTCGGCGGTGATTTCAATATTGCTGTCAAAATCGGTTGTGATTTCCATGCCTCGTTCAAATGCCAATGCGTCGAATTGCAGAACGCATTTTCCGATCAGAACGCTCAGATTCAGTTCTTTATTGTCAAGAAGTTCTTTTGTTTCGTCGAGTTTAGCCAAAGAAAGCAAATCGGAAATAAGACTGCTCATGCGGTGCGTCTGTTGCTTTATATTGGTTACATACTCGTTATCCGATTCGAGAGAAAGAACTTCCGCGCTGGCGGATATAATGGATATAGGGGTTTTCAGTTCGTGGCTCGCGTCGGAAATAAACTGGTTTTGTTTGATAAACGCATCCTGTATGGGGCGGAACACCACGTAGGAAAGACCCCATACGATGAAGAAAAGCAAAATATACGAACCGGCAAGTACGAGGAAATAAACGGTAGCGGATTGCGATTCGAATTCTTTTTCGATGGATCGGTCTGCGGCGATGAAAAGCCGTTCGTCTTTGTTTTCGAAAATGCGGTAAAACGTGTCGCCGATCGATCCGGAAGATTCGCCGCTGTCAACTGCCTGCTTATAAATATCAAAAATCTGTATTTCGTCGTAACAGTTACTGTCGTAAGTAAAATCGATTGCGCCTGAAGCCGTGGTACGGATGATGATGCCGCGTTGGATTTCCACGGAGGACAGTTCGCCAGGCCTGACTTTGTCAAGCATTTCTTTCAGCGCGATTTCGGTGGATACGTTGACGTTTTTGTGTATCAGTCCGAAAATGACTACTCCGCTTGTTAAGAATACGCCCAACAAGATGAGCATGGTGATGGCGATAAATTTAATTCTGGCCGCCCTTAGCATTTGCGTCCTCCAATATATAGCCTATCCCTCTGAGCGATTTGATGTTGACCGAAGAGGATAAAAGGGCGAGCTTTTTACGCAGGAACGAAACGTGCACTTCTATGGCATTATATTCCGCTTCGCTGTCGAATCCCCATATTTTTTCGATAAGCCGTTCTTTATTAAGAGCTTTCCCTCCGTTCAGGATAAGCATTTCCATTATTTGAAATTCCTTTTTACCGAGAGAAATTTCCTGTCCGTTGCAGGTTAAAGAACAGTTGTCGCGGTTGAGTTTCAGATCGCCATACGAAAGCGTGTCGCCGATAAACTCGTTTTTTCTTCTCAAAAGCGCTTTGATGCGGGCGAGAAGTTCCGCCGATTCGAAAGGTTTGGTTAGATAATCGTCCGCGCCGAGATTCAGTCCGTAAATTTTATCGTACGTTTGCGATTTTGCGCTGAGCATTAACACCGGCGTTGAAATACGGTTGTTGCGTAACTCCTTGATGATTTCATATCCATCCATTTTCGGCAGCATGATATCGAGAATGATGACGTCGTAAATATTGGACAGCGCTTTATCCAGGCCGTCTTCGCCGTCATAAGCGCAATCGGTGTTGAAATTGTTTTTCTTTAAAATCGCGGATACCGCTTTTACCAACTGAACTTCGTCGTCTACAATCAGGATATTCATAAATTTCACCTCGCCTGTTCACTTTGTTACAGTATAACACGTTTTAATTGAAAATTACTTAAAAATTTCAAAAAAATAAATGCACGTTCAATCTTTACGGGGTAAACTGATAAAAAACAAGTTAAATTCGTTATTTTCAGGGAAAATCATGGGAAGGATCGTCATCATCATTTTAACCGCACTCGCCGTAATTTTTATGTCATGGCTTTGCAATGACGAAGAAAACGACAAGGAAAGCTTTCGTTTTTCCGAAATCGTTTCGGCGGAAGGGAAAAAACCGCTTTCATCTTCGTCGCTCGATCTTATGCAAAGTAAAGTAACCGTCATAGATCTGCACGACGACGGAAAGAGCGAAATCAGCGGCGACGGAGCCGTTGCTGCCTTGTCCGGAATATCCATAGATT
>CALVXL010000118.1 GCA_944369635.1 uncultured Clostridia bacterium | reverse complement strand
ATTACGGGATATTGCCGAGAACGCGCACACTGATAAAAATTGCCGATTATTTCCGCGTTTCCCTTGCTTTTTTGCTCGGCAAAACCGATGACGATACTTTCGAACCCTCCGCCTTAAACGAGACGTTTGCCGACAGAATCGTTTTGCTCTGCGATGAAAAGAAAATCACGCAATATTTTCTGGCAATGAAATGCCATTTTGACAAAAGCTATTTTTCAAGGTGGCTCGGAAAGAAATATTTACCCGAACTTGAATTTTCAGAGATCATTGCCGATTATTTCGGGGTGAGCCTCGATTACCTGCTCGGCAGAACGGATTATCGAATCTGAAATACCTTTTTTAAAATCAAGCCGAAAAACTCGGTTATTCTGTTAAAAATCCCCCGCGGAAGTTATCCGCGGGGGATTTACATTTTACATATCTTTTCTGCCGACAAGATAATCGATGTCGACGCCGAAATAATCCGCCAACGCCCACAAACTGGATATAGACGGCTCTTTTTTCTTCAAAACCCACGAGCTGACGGTATTTTGTTTAACGCCGATTTTTTCGGCAAGTTGCACTTGGTTCAATCCCTCCTCTTTCATCAATTCGCCTATGCGCTCTGCAACGATGATTTTCATAATTTTCCTCCCTATTTTCTTCTTTTTATCGATATGTTAGCACCTTGGGAGTATAATTACAGAAAATAGCGCCTTGGTGCTAACTATAACTAAATAAATATACCTACAAAGACGCGTACCGAAGTATTGAAAATTTTAAAAATGTAAAAATATCGTTTAATTTAATTATGGCTTGAAATGATTATCGGAAAAATTTGACAAAATAAAAAAAATCGGGATATTTCAATCCCGATTAATAAAGGTCTACAATTTAGAAACAGAGCCGTTAAAAAAACTTTTCCTCGACAAAAAGCAAAAATTATTTCGGCACGACGCCGAAAGTCTTGATGCGGAAGGCGATCGCCTCGATATGTACCAGATAATAGCCGCTTTCCTTGACGATACTCATCTGCGGCGGCGTTTTTAAGTCGAAATAATCGTTCAGAAGCGCGGTCAAATCGGCGGTGATAAGCTCATCGAAATTGTCCGCAACGTTCAGCCTGTCGGTCTCGATGACGGTCTTGAGCCGCATCAGATCTCCGTTTAATTTCCCCGTTTTCATACGCTGCGCCTCAACCCCCTTTTGATCTGTCCTAAAAACCCGCTGTACCGCGCCGTAGCGTCGTAAATGCGGAAAGTCTTTTTGTCCACGTTGTCCGCGAGGATGCGAAACGCCTTGCCTATACGCGACATCGGCGGAAATCCCGCTCCGCGCAAAATGACGTCGTCCTCGTCGGGCAATACGCCAATAAGCGGGATTTTCAAAAGCGATTCGATATCCTTTGGCGAAAGAATCTTTTCCCCCAGCACCAGATCGCCGCGCACGCGGTTGACCACCAGAGAAACCGATTCCAGTTGGTAGCTTTTCAATATGGAAACCACCTTGTCGGCGTCCCGCAGACTGGAAAAACAGGGAGTCGTAACCAAAAGCGCCTCGTCCGCACAGGACACCGCCCGATGAAATCCCGCGTCCACACCGGCAGGACAATCCAGCAAAAGGTAGTCGAAGAGCGGCGAAAGTTTTTCCACCACGATTTTCAAACTTTGCCCCGTCATCGACGTGGAAGTTTTCATGTTGTCAGACGGCAAAACATACAGATTTTTATGCCCGTTATCCTGCACGAGCGCCTGCTTAACGCGGCAACGCCCTTCCAAAACGTCGGAAATATCGTAAACCACGCGGTTTTCTATTCCCATCACCACATCGAGATTGTTCAGCCCGAAATCGATATCGATGAGCGCAACGCGCGCGCCCAGCGCGCTTAAATACATTCCGAGATTTGCCGTTACCGTCGTTTTGCCGACGCCGCCTTTTCCCGAAGTGATCACAATTTTTCTCGCCATATCTTCACCGCCTCCGCGCGGGATATTTTTTCACCGCGCGAGGTCTATTTTACAACAAGAAAAGGCGTAATAATCTGCCGATATTGACAGTATTTTACGCCTTTTTGTCGAATATGCGCTTTCTTAAGAAGCAAATATGTATTTTCATCAGAAACGGAACGCCTTTTCTATTACTTTCCGCTTGACTTGCCGCAAAGACTTTTTTCAAACGCGCGCGTTTGCCTGCGCGAACGGAAAATATAAGCCTTTACGCCCGAACCCGCCAGTAATTCGCGATAAAACTTCCGATACTTTTTATTGAATTCCCAAACAAATTTCAAAAACGGAAAGTCCAGTTTTTCGGGGCAGTTTCCGCCTATGTCCGAGCGGGTTTTCCCGCGGTTTTTGGAATACCTTCCGATCACGCCCGCCAGACAAATTCGGCGGGGATAATCGAGATAAATAACGGTATCCGCACGCCTTAAACGCGTTATAAGGGTACGGTTATAATTTCCGTCAATAATCCAGCGCGGTTTTTCAAGCTCTTTTTCCAAAAGTTTGTCGAACTCCCCCGCGGAAAGGTTTTTCCAGCCTTCCCGCCAAAAAAGCGCATCCAAATGCACGAGCGGAAGATCGAGCTTGCTTGCCAGACTTTTTGCCAGCGTGGTTTTGCCCGAACCGGGACAGCCGATGACGAGGATCTGTTCCATATCAGTCGGAATTGACGGCGAGTTTTTTGATGAGATCGATATTACCGAGCAACCCGCCAAGCCCCATAACCGTGCACATAGCGGGATTTTCCGCAATATTCACGTTCATGTTGAACTTATTTTTGTAATAGCTTTCCAGCCCGGCGATCGCCGCCGCTCCGCCGGAAACATAAATGCCCTTATGCCGTATTTCCGCCGAAACTTCAGGCGGAAGTTTGGATAAGACCGTGCCCGCGATTTCGAAAATTTTATCGTAATATTTTCTGACGGGCGCGAGGATGTTTTCCGCGCGCAACACGATGGAGCGGGGACGCCCCGTGGAAAGATCGCGCCCGTTGACGACCGCGCTCAGCGTGTCGTTATCGAAAAGCGAGCCGATCTGCACTTTGATGCGTTCCGCCGTCAGAAGGCCGATTTGCAGATTATAGTTGTCGGCGATGTAATCGATGAGCGCGACGTCGGTATTCTTGCCGCCGAGCCCCACCGAAACGCCCGCGATAATGCCGTCGAGAGAAAGTGCGGCGATATCCGTAACGCCGCCGCCCATGTCGATGACGAAACACGGCGAATATTCGCTGAGCGGCACGTTGTTGCCGATTGCCGCAACGAGCGGCGTTTCCACATAATACGCGTCGTTCACGCCCGCCGCCGCAAGCGTTTTGTTGAGTTTTTTAATGAGCGCAATGTCCGCCCCGCACGGTACGGAAACCGCCACCAGCGAGGAAAACGTCTGTCTGAAATTTACTTTTTTCAGATACGCGTCCAGCATGAGCGCGGCGAGTTTTTCGTTGACGATTTCGCCTTCGAAAACGGGAAAAACCGTTTTGGTGTTTTCCGCCGTCTTGCCGATAAGCTTTTTCGCCTCCGAACCGACGGCTTTGATCTTGCTTTTTTCGTTGCCCTGTCCGAGCGCTACGACCGACGGCTCGTCCAGCACGATGCCGCCGCCCTGCGTATAAATTTTGGTACTCGATGTGCCGAGATCGATTGCGGCCCTCATTCCTGCCATATTCTGCTCCTTAACCTTTCAAAAATCCTTCCGCTTTCAGAATTTCTTCCACCCGTTCGAGCGGCAATCCCACGACGTTGGAATAACTGCCCTCTATTTTTTCCACAAGTCCGCCGTCCTGAATGCCGTACGCGCCGGCCTTATCGAGCGGCGAACCCGTCGCCACGTATTTTTTTATAAATTCGTCGCTTAAGCGGTTGAAATAAACTTTCGTCTTAACGCATTCGTTGTACGTCTTATCCGCAGTGACGAAAGCAATGCCCGTCATGACCTCGTGCGCCTTACCGCTCAGCTTTTTCAGCATTTGCACGGCTTCCGCCGCGTCGGCGGGTTTTCCGAGAATTTCGCCCTCCGTCACAACGACGGAATCTGCGCCCAGCACCGCCGTATGCGAAAATGCGCAGCCGTGCACATCCTTGTATTTTTCAAACACGAAACGGGCTTTGGAAAGCGCAAGTTTCTTTACCGTTTCCGCGGGCGTGGAAGCGCTTATCGCCTTTTCGTCGATATCCGCGGGACGCACGGTGAACGCCGCGCCGATCTCCTCGAGCAACGCTTTCCGCCGCGGCGACGCGCTCGCCAGAATAAATTCTTTCATTTACGACCTTCTTATGAAAAACGCCGTGTTGCCACGGCGTGTGCGAACTTATAAAATTTCGAGATTCTTTTTGAATATCTTTCTGAAATCCGGTCCGACCTGCAATGCGGAATTGATTTCCAGCGCGGCATCGCCGTCGAGTTCGGTCTTCATGATGACGGAATCGCCTAAAATATCGCAATTGATGCCCTTGACGACGCCCGTCATGCTGCGGTCGAGCGCTTCGGCAATGCGGAGCATAATGCCCATTTTTCTGACTGCCTCCACATCCTCGTCGCCGACGAGATCCCTGTATTTTATCCAATCCGCGGCATTGATATCCTCCATGGACGTGCTCGCCGCAACAAACGCCGCCAAAACGGTGTCCCTGTGGCTCAAGCCGTAGATGTTTGCGTTCATGATGATATAGCCGCTGTGTTTTTCGAAGTTATAGAACTGCACTTTATGCCCCGCCGCATGCAACGAAGCCGCTACTTTTAAGATTTTGAGATGCTGACGCGGGAATTTATGCAGGACGCGCAGCTGTTTGAACAGCTGAATGGACAGATCCACCACCTGGTCGGTATGCTGCTTATTGCAGCCGTAGAATTCCACCAACCCCGCAAGCGAATAGCTGAGCACGTCGGAAACGGGCTTGTCCACCGTGGTGGGCACGGCGTAATTGAACAAAAGCCCCGTTCTGAGTCCGCTGCCGCTGACGACGATGTCGCCGAGGTTCATATATTTTTTGAATGCGGAAACCGCCGCAAGCGCGCTGGGCAGAATGTCCGCGCGGCCGCTCGAAAGCCCTTTGATCTTCTTTTTCCTGTCGAGTTCGAGGTTTTTGAGCATGTCGTACGTGTGGTTGAACTCTACGTCCTTCAAAACGTAGTTATGGATGTTCCTCAGCGGATATTTACGCATGATCTTCGCCATGCGGCAGAGATTTCTGAACGAACCGCCCACGCCGATGAACTGCACTTCCGGATCGACGGTTTTGAGCCACGGAATGCGTTTGAGCTGCTCGGTAAAGAACTCCTCTATTTTATCCGCCTGCTGTGCGGGCGGGAGATTGTCGGTTGCGAAAAGCTCGGTCAGCGTGATGGCGCCGAAAGGCAGCGTTTCGTAAGCGAGCAGGTTACGCCTGTTGTAATAGACGATCTTCGTGCTGCCGCCGCCGATTTCCAGAATAATCCCTTTGGGAATATCCATGGTGTTGATAACGCCTTTGTAGACGTACATCGCCTCTTCTTCCGCGCTGAGAACCTTGAATTTTATGCCGCAGACAGACGCCACCTCGTCGAGAAAACTGCGCTGGTTTTTCGCCTGGCGGACAGCCGCGGTCGCAACGGCGATCGTCCTTTCTATCCCGTAAGCGTCGCAGAGTTTTCTGAACATCTTCAACGTTTTGATCGTATCCTGAATGCGGGCGGGCTTCAAAAACCCGTCCCTTTCCATGCCTTCGCCGAGTCTCGGCGCTTCCTTTAACTGATCGATCACGTGAAAATGACCGCTGTCGGTAATTTCAACAATCAATAACCTCGCCGTATTTGAACCAAGATCGATAATCGCAATTCTTTCCAATGCCCTTTACTCCTGTTACAATGTTTGTGTTTTATTTTCATTAAACCCAATGCGCGGCCCCTGCCGCGACAGTATGAAATTTAATCAACAATTTTCGAATACATTATAACATACTTTTCCCGACTTGTACATACCGTTTTTTCATTTTTGTGCAGATTTTTCGCTATTTTTTCGCAAGTTTTTGCCGTTTTATAATATTTCAAACATTTTGTAAAATTTTTACAATTTTATCCCGAAAAATACTCGCGCGCGCGACGGTAATCGACAAAAAACGACGATTTTTTATTAGACATTCTGCACAAATCATTTTTCGTTTGCGAAGGCGGTATAAAGCTGAAAAATCGAAAGAACCGCAAGGAAGCCGCCGAAAATCCGTCCGAGCAATTCCCCTTCGGTATTTTTTGCGACGAAACAGCCCAACAGCGCGAACAACAACGCGGGCACAATCACGAAAAGCGCGCGTTTATATTCGACGAGCCCGTTTTTGAAATGAATGATCAGCGCCACGCCCGCCATGGGCAGAAACGAAATCAGGTTGATTGCCTGCGCGGCGTGTTGCGGTACGCTGAGGAGTATGGTCAGAAGCGGAATAAGCACCGTTCCGCCGCCCATTCCCATGCCGCCGAGTATGCCGCCCGCAAGTCCCGCGAGCGCATAAAACAGATATTCCAAAGTGATTCCTCCTTAAAAGAAAAGCATTTTGATTCCCGCCGCCAGCATGACTGCGGCAAACACCGCGCTCACCCATTTTGCGGAAAGTTTTTTTAATAAAAGCGCACCCAGAATGCCGCCGACAAGCACGCCCCCGGCGACGGGAAGCCCCACGGAAAGCGTAAAATTTCCGAATGCGGCGTACAGCGCCCCGCTCAGCGCGCAAACGGGCAATATGATCAAAATGGCGGTGGCGTGGGCGTTTTTAACGGGCATTTTCGAAAGAAAGGTCAGCATCGGCACGACCAGCATACCGCCGCCTCCGCCGAACAGCCCGTTGACAAGTCCCGTAACAATTCCCGCACACAGAAGCGGTACGATCGCACCCGCTTTTTCCCCTGCGGAAAGATTTTTGAAAGAAAGAGATTTGTTCATACCCTGCAGTATGCGCCTTTTCGGCGATTTTATTTGGGATAAATTTGGAAAATACAAAAAAAATGCGGCGATTGATTTGCTTTTTTATTTAAAATAATATATACTATTCGTAATGTTTAAAAACTACATTGAAAAAGGTGAATGTATGACTGGTACGAAATCAAACAAACTCAAATCTTTTCTGACGTTCCTTCTGGTTTTGCTTTTGACCGTGTCGCTCGCGTTCGCCGCTGCCTGCGCCAAGCAGGATGACGACAGCGAAGACGATACGACCTATACCAAAACCGAAACGGACGAACAGGAAATCACCAACGGGAATTTCGAATTCGGCTTATCTTCCGCAGATCCGGAAGATTACCCCTATACTTCCGCTTCCGGCTGGACGAGAGCCGTGGATAATTCCGCGTCCTCTTCCAAAGTGGATACGGGCATCGTGAATACCGAGAGCGAAGCTTTTGCCGCCATGATGGACGAGCTGATCGCCAATTCCACGTTCCTCGACTGGGCGAAAAACGAATATAAGACCCGCATCGAAGCCGAAGCTACCGAAGAAAAAGCCAAAGAAGAACTCGGAGCGGACGCCGACAGCGAGGCGGTGAACGAATGGATCGAAACGAAAACCGCGGAAATCGTGAAGGCGGAATTTAAAAACCCCGGCACGCACGAAGGCGCGGAAGGCACCAACGTGATGATGCTGAACAACTACGTTGCAACCCTGGGCAAGGGCACGGCGCAGAAAATCACTTCCTCTTCTTCGATCACCCTTTCTCCCGATACTTACGGTAAAATTTCCGTATGGGTCAATACGGGCAGTATGAAACCCGCGAACAACGTAGGCGACGGCAATTACGGCGCGAATATCCGCCTTTCCAACACCATCTCCTCCGTCACGCAGGATGAATACAGCATTTCCGACATCGTTACCGACGGCGTCTGGACGCAATACACTTTCTATGTGAAAGCGAACGACTTCCTCGACAGCACGGTCAAAGTGGTGCTCGGCCTCGGCTACGGCAGCGGCAAGAGCGCGAACTCCGACAACTACGTGGAAGGCACGGTTTATTTCGACGACGTGGTTTACGAAGAAATCGAAACCCTGCCCGCCGGCATCACGTTTGACAACGCGGACAAAGCGGTCGTCAAAGACGAGTCTTCTTCCGAAAGAAAGGAAGCCACGGTTTCGGAAAACGTAGCCAAGTACGACATGAACACCGATTACTTCTATTCCGATCTGAGAGATTTCAACATGACGATAGCGCAGACGACTTCCAATACCGGTGCGAGCACCGTTCCTTCGAGCGCTACGCTTTCCGCCGAAAAATATGCGGACGGCTTCAAAGTGGAACAGGGTAAAAACAGTTCTTCCGTAAAAATGACGAGAGCGGACGGCTCCAACTTCAGCGTGGATCCCGACAGCTATGCGGCGATTTCCTTCAAACTTTCGATGACGCTCGACAAGCTGCAGAGAACGGGACTCACCGTCTATGTGCACGACGTTTACGGCAGCGATGAAAATCATCAGAAAGCCCTCGACAACGTCATCATCGAAGAAGACGGCATTTATACGGTCATCGTCAAAAACAACTTCAAGAACACCGATGAAGAACCTGATAAATATCAGGCGAGAGAATTCTATCTCGAATTCATCTTCGGACCGGTCAACGTGGCGACCACGACGGATACTTCCCTCTACACCACCGGTTCTTACACCGTGAGCCATCTCCTTTACCAGTCGGGATCGCTCGATGAAGATAAATATTCCGAAAGTGCGGACGACGAAACCAACGTCAATTACTACAACGTTTATTCGCTAATCTCCAACGCTTCGGGCAACGGAAAAACCTTCTCCTTATCGGCATATGCCGGCTGGAAGAGCGATTATACCGACGACGAACAGGAAGACACCTATTCCTTTACGGCGGCGTACAGCGACAAAGGCCGCATCGAAACCGCGCCCGCGAAAGTTTCCAACTACACGGGTATGGAATACTATCTGACGACTTATTCTTCCGCAAGCTATAACCCGAACGCGGGCTTGATCAACACGAAATATCTCGACAATTATACCATAGACGGTCTGAAAGCCGCTCTCGATTACGACGGCAAGGACGGCGAAAGCGCGCAGCCGTTGATGATCTACAACGAAACGGCAGGCGCTTACGGCTTCGCTTCCGAAGCGCAGACCTTAGCGGCAAGCTCTTACGCCACGGTAAGCGTGCGCGTGAAAGTCACGGACGACGCGGCCGCTTACGTATACCTTGTAGACACGGCGCGCGGCGACAATATGCTTAAACCGCTCAACCATTCCTTCAAGGGCGACGACGGTAAAGATTACAACAACGATCTCGCCGTGAAAGTCACCTCCGACATGATGAGCGAAGACGGCTGGATCACGGTCAACTTCTACGTGGCTTCGGGCAAAGACGCGATATCCTACAGAGTGGAACTCTGGAACGGCGAAAGAGTGGCGGACGATCAGGCAACCGATACCGTAAAGTCCACGGGCTTTGTGTTCTTTGACAGCGTGAACATCGGCACTTCCTTCGACGAATCGAGCGTTCTTTCCGACGCGGTGAAGAATGTAGTCATCGAGGAAAGCGATAAAGTGTACTACACCAGACCGCTGACCGAAAAAGAAATCGAATACAACAAAGAACAGGCAAACGAAGACGATAAGATTTCCTACAGCGCGGGCGTCGTTTGGGCGAGCAACCTCAACGCCGACGGCAGCTGGAGCAGAAATACCGACAATGTGTTCGTCTATGCGATTTACAACACCATCAATCCCGTTGAGTCCACGCTGACCACGGACGACGAAACGACCGACACCGATACGGGCGCAGGTTGCGCGAACGTGGATCACTCCACCTTCTGGCTGTCGCTGTCCTCTATCCTTCTGGGCGTAGCGCTCCTCGTGGCGATCGTCATGCTGATCGTAAAAGCGGCAATCAGAAGAAAGAGATCGAGAAAGAGCGACGCGAAAGCGCAGTATAAGATCACCAGCCGCAACAAGACCAACGCGGCGGTACGCGCCAAGAAAGAACAGGCGGCGAAAGCGCCCGCTTTGGAAACGGAAAACAGCGAAGAACCCGAAGAAAAAGCCGAGGAAGAAAAAGAAGAATATACCTACGGCGAGGTTTTAGAAGACTTCGGCGACGACGAACCCGAAAACGACACGGTAGAAGAAATCGACGAACCCGAAACCATCGAGGAAACGCCCGAAATCAGCGTCGGAAACGAAAATAAAAACGAGGATAACAACGAAGAGAAAAAAGACTGATCTTCGCCCCCGCCGTAAAGAATAATTACGGCAAAATGTAAAAAACAATGCGCCGCCGCGGCAATGATATGCACCCCAAAAGTTGGACACTTTTGGAGGTGCATATTTTATGTCAAGGAAGAAGA